>NZ_JBSXMU010000005.1:0-82734 GCF_054073225.1 Teichococcus aerofrigidensis | reverse complement strand
CGCCGGGCGGCGAGGCGGGCGGGCGGGCGCGGCGGCGCGCGGGGATCGACGGGGGCGGGGCCATGATGCGCGCACCCTAGGTTGCGGCGGCGGCGGCGGCAACAGCACCGCCCGCCCGCGCCGGCGGATCAGGCCTCGCCGCGGCCTTCGGCGCGGGCGCGGCCCACCACGGCGATGCCGTCCTGCACCACCTCGCGCAGCTTCGGCTGCAGGAAGGGGTTGCCGGCGACGATATGGCCGCTGGCGTAGCAGTCGCCGCCCTCCGGATCGGTCGCGATGCCCCCGGCCTCCTTCAGGATGACCAGCCCGGCGGCGACGTCCCACTTGGCCATGCCGAGCTCCCAGTAGCCCTCGTAGCGCCCGGCCGCGGTCCAGGCGAGGTCGAGCGAGGCCGAGCCCATGCGGCGGATGCCCGCCACATGCGGCATCAGCCGGGCGAGGGTGGCGCTGAACTCCGCCTTGCGCTGCACCTTGGCGAAGGGGATGCCGGTGGCGAAGACGGCGGAGAGCATGTCGCGCCGGCCGGAGACGCGCAGGCGGCGGTCGTTCAGGAAGGCGCCGCTGCCCTTCTCGGCCCAGAACAGCTCGTCCGCGGCGGGGTTGTAGATCACCCCGGCGACGACCTCGCTGGTGGTCTCGCCGGTGCGCCTCTCGATGCCGATCGAGACCGACCAGTGCGGGATGCCGTGCAGGAAGTTGGTGGTGCCGTCGAGCGGATCGACCACCCAGCGCCATTCCCAGTCCTTGTCGCCGCTCTCGCCCTGCTCCTCGCCCAGGAAGGCGAAGCCGGGCCGGGCGCGGCCCAGCTCGGCGCGCAGCGTCTCCTCGGCGCGCATATCGGCCTGGGAGACGAAGTCGCCCGGACCCTTCATGCTGACCTGCAGCTGCTCCACCTCGCCGAAATCGCGCAGCAGGCGGCGGCCGGCCTTCTGGGCGGCGGCGACGACGACGTTCAGGGCGGGGGAGAGGCGGGCGGAAGGGGCCACGGCGCGGATACTCCGGCGGAAGGGGACGGTGGGTCGGTCGGCGGCCCCCGGGGGGAGCGGAAGGGCCGCCGCGAAGGGCCTCAGCCCTTGGCGCGCTCGACGTAGGAGCCGTCCTCGGTCTTCACCACGATCCGCTCGCCGGCGGTGATGAAGGGCGGCACCATGGTCTTGACGCCGTTGGAGAGAAGGGCGGGCTTGTAGGAGGAGGAGGCGGTCTGCCCCTTCACCACCGGGTCGGCCTCGGCCACCTCGAGCGTCACCTGCTGCGGCAGGTCCATGGCCACCGGGTCGCCCTCGATGAGCTTGACGGAGACCGTCATGTTCTCCTCGAGGAAGGGCAGGCGGTCGCCCAGGATGGCGGCCGGGACGATGGTCTGCTCGAAGGTCTCGGGATCCATCAGCACCAGGTTGTCGCCATCGGCGTAGGAGTAGGTGAACTCCTTGTCCTCGGTGGTCAGGCGCTCGACGGTGTCGGCCGTGCGCCAGCGGTCATCCTTCTTGGTGCCGGTCTTGATGTCGCGCATCTCGACCTGGATGAAGGCGCCGCCCTTGCCCGGGGTGATGATCTGGATCTTCAGCACGGTCCAGCGGCGGCCCTCATACTCGATGACCTGACCGGGGCGCATCTGATTGGCCTGCTGCTTCATGGGCGGGGCACCTGCTCGATGGAGACGTGAAGGAACGAAAAGGGCGGCAGGCGGCATGGCGCCACCGTCCGGGCGGCGCGCGCTTTAGCCTGTCCGGGCGGCATCAGGCAACCTCGCGGTCGGGACGGGGTGAATTTCGCCGGCGGTCAGGCCATCAGTGCGCCACGTGCCCGAACACGGCCTGCAGCAGGGCGAAGAGCGCGCCGCCGGCCAGGAAGCCCACCAGCGTGCCGTTGATGCGCACGAACTGCAGGTCGCGCCCGACCCGCAGCTCGATCTTCTCCACCACCGTGGCCGTGTCCCAGCGCGCCACCACACCGGCGATGAAGTCGGCGAGCTGCGCCTGGGCGGAAACCAGGCTGCCGCGCAGCGTGGCCTGGGCGAGGTGGTTGAGCCGGGCGCGGGCGCCCTCATCCTCGGCCAGCAGCGTGCCGAGATTGGCGAAGGTGCCGGTCAGGAGGCTGACGCTGCGCCCGGAGGGATCGGCCGCGTCCGCTGCCAGCGCCGCCTTCAGCCGCGACCAGACATCGAGCAGCCAGGCGGCGACGGTCGGGTGCGCCAGGGCCTGCCGCAGCGCCCGGCCGATGGCGGCGGCCCGCTCGGGGTCGTTCTCCAGGCGCTCGATCTCGCTCTCCAGCCAAGCCTCGAAGGCATGGCGGAGGGCGCTGTCGTCCGGCGCCACCTTCTCCAGCTCCTGGTTGATGCCGGTGAGGATGCGGCGCGCCACGGTGCCGCCGGCCAGCCAGCCCACCACCGCGCCGCCCTCGGCGCGCACGCGGGCCTGGATGGCGGCGCGCAGATCCTCCTCCTTGGCCGCGAGCAGCGCCTTGATCTGGCTGAGCGCCAGGCCGAAGACCGCCTGGTGCTGGCCGCTGGCCATCATCGCGCGCAGCAGCCGCGCCAGCATCCGCGCCGCCGCCGGGCCGGAGACCATGCGCGGCAACAGGCGCAGCAGCACGCGCCGGGCGCGGCCATCCTCCACCGCGTCCAGCAGACGGGGCAGGCTGGCGGCCAGGGCCTCGGCGGCGGTGCGGCTGGTCGCCGGGTCGGCCAGCATCCGCCGCAGCAGCGCGGCGAGATCGAGCCGCCCGAGCACGCGCTGCATCTCCGCCTCGGTGAAGACATGGTTGGCGACGAAGCGGCCGAGGCCGCGCCCGAGGCGCTCCTTCTGCCGCGGGATGATCGCGGTGTGCGGGATGGGCAGGCCGAGCGGGCGGCGGAACAGCGCCGTGACCGCGAACCAGTCGGCCAGCCCGCCGACCAGCCCGGCCTTGGCGGACGCCTGCAGCAGCTCCGTCCAGTACCCGGGCGGCAGGCGGTAGGCGCCGAGCATCAGCGCCGCCATGAGCAGCAGCAGCCCGCCGGCGAAGCGGCGATAGCGCCGGAGGTTGCGGCGGAGCTCGGCCTCCGGATCGGGCGGAAGCGGTCGTTCGGGAGGGGGGGCCATGCCGTGCATCGGGCCAAAGGTAGTGCGCCTTCCCCCCGGCCGGGAGCCGGGCGGGCGAGAAAGGCGCCTTGCCTCGGCCGGCGGGGATGTTATTTCATACCATGTGATGACCCGCGCCGGCTTCTCCCTGCCCGATCCCCTCGACCTTGCCGCCGGCGCCGCCGCGCGGCTGGCGCTGGCCGTGCCGCTGCTGGCGCTGCTCTGGGGCGGCGTGGCCTGGGCCCTGTCGGTATGAACGTCTTCGGCATGAACCCCGGCGGCATGAACCCGGTTCTGGACCACGGCATCGAGTTGGCCGACCTGACCTTGACGCATGGCCGCCGGCCGGCCGTGCACCATATCAGCGGCCGCTTCGCGCCGGGCAGCCTGACCGCCATCGTCGGCCCCAACGGCGCCGGCAAGTCCACCCTGCTGCGCGCCATCGCCGGGCTGCACACGGCGCAGGAGGGGCGGGTGCGCTGCCGCCGGCAGGACATCGCCCTGCTGCCGCAGGCGGCGGCGCTGGACCGCGCCTTCCCGATCTCCTGCCGGGAGGTGGTGGAGCTGGGCCATTGGGGCCGGGCCGGCGCCTTCCGCGGGCTGCGGCCGCAGGAGCGCGCCGCGGCGCGTCGGGCGCTCGCCGCCGTCGGGCTGGAGGGCTTCGAGGCGCGGCCCGTCGGCAGCCTGTCCGCCGGCCAGTTCCAGCGCGTGCTCTTCGCCCGGCTGCTGGTGCAGGACGCGCCCGTGATCCTGCTGGACGAGCCGTTCAATGCCGTCGATGCCCGCACCGCCGCCGATCTGCTGGCCCTGGTGCGCCGCTGGCATGGCGAGGGCCGCACCATCCTGGCCGTGCTGCACGACCTCGAGATGGTGCGCGAGCAGTTCCCCGAGACCCTGCTGCTGGCGCGCGAGCCTATCGCCTGGGGGCCGACGGCCGAGGTGCTGACCGCCGCCAACCGGCTGAAGGCGCGCATGATGGCCGAGGGCTGGGACCAGGAGGCCGAGGCCTGCATCCGCAGCGCCGCCTGACGCCATGCTGGCGCTGCTGCACGACTACGCCTGGGCGCCCTTCGCCGAATTCGGTTTCCTGCGCCGGGCGCTGATCGGCTGCCTGGCGCTCTCCCTCGCCGCGCCGCCGCTCGGCGTGTTCCTGGTGCTGCGGCGGATGAGCCTGACCGCCGACGTGCTGGCGCACGGCATCCTGCCCGGCATCGCCGCCGGCTTCCTCGTCGCCGGCCTGTCCGTCACCGCCATGTCGATCGGTGGCCTCGTCGCCGGTCTGGCGGTGGGCATCGGCTCCGGGGCGCTCTCGCGCGCCACGGGGGGGCGGGAGGATGCGGCGCTGGCCGCGCTCTATCTCGTCGCCCTGGCGCTGGGCGTGACGCTGATCTCGACCCGCGCCGGCTCGGTGGAGCTGTCGCACCTGCTGTTCGGCAGCGTGCTGGGCGTGGACGATCCGGCGCTGCTCATGATGGCGGGCGTGGCGAGCCTGACGCTGCTGGTCCTGGCCTTCGCGTGGCGGCCGCTGGTGCTGGAATGCTTCGACCCCGGCTTCGCCGCCGCCGCCGGGGCGCGGGGCGGCGCCTGGCACATGCTCTTCCTGGCGCTGGTGGTGCTGAACGTGCTGGCCGCCTTCCAGGCGCTCGGCACGCTGATGGCGGTGGGGCTGATGATGCTGCCCGCCGTGGCGGCGCGGCACTGGGGGCGGAGCGTCGGCGGCATGACCTATGCGGCCGTCGGCATTGCCCTGGTCTCGGCCTGGGCGGGGCTGCTCTTCTCCTACCACCTCGACCTGCCGAGCGGCCCGGCCATCGTGCTCGTGGCGGGGGCGGGCTGGGTGCTGTCGGTCCTGGCCGGGCCGGTGGATGGGCTGCTGCCCCGCCTGCTGCGGCGCCCGCACCTCACCGGCTGAGCGGCCGGTTCCGTCAGGTCCGGCGCGCGGGGCGGCCGCCGACCGGGATGCCGCCGTCGCCGAAGGGCTGGGTCGGGGCGGAGCGCGGCGAGGGCGCCGGGGCCGAACTGCCGAAAGGCTGGGTCGGCGCGCCGCCCCGCAGGCTGTGCCGCTCCATGCAGGCGATGACGGCCTCGGTCACGGCGGAGGTTCCGCGCAGGTTGAAGCTCCAGTCCGGCTCCGAGCCCGCCGGAAAGGTGAGGGACATGGCGAGGCCTCCGCGGAACTGCCGCAGGAAGTCCACGATCTTCTCCGCGCCCGAGAGGTTGAAGTTGATCCACCGGCCTTCGCCGCGCGCGGTCGCCGTCCAGGCGGGAAGGCCGTCGATCGTCAGGGCGACGGGAATGGCGGTGCCCTCCGGGATGCGCCAGCTCTCCTTCTTGACCTGGATGCTGAAATGGTCGTTGCCGGAAAAGTGCTTGATGGCGAAGAAGCGCCCGGCGGATCCGGCCGTGCTGAGCCCGCAGAGCGCGGTGCCCGCGTTGCTCCGGCCCTGGAAGGCGTCCCATCCGCCCGCGCGGGCGATGTCATGGACCTGAGCCGCGGCGGGAGCGGCGAGGCTCAGCAGGACGGCGATGGCGAGGGCAACGGGGCGGGACACGGCGCGGGCTCCTGTCAGTGAGATAATCTCATGAAACGAGACTATCGCCGTCCCGTCGTCCCAGGAACCAGAATCGGCCGATCGCACCGGATCGTGTTCAACCCTGGGTGCGCCGCTTCGGCCTCAGGCCACGCTCCGCAGCAGCTCCGGCGCCGCGCCCAGCAGGCCGGCCGCGCTGCCGATCAGTCCCAGGGTCAGCACATAGCCCAGGATCGCCATGGCCCCGTCATTGGCCACCAGGGCCAGGGCGAAGACGGCGATCACCGCCGCCACGACGGTGGTGGAGAAGGGCAGCATCTCCAGCGGGGGGATGCAGAGGGCCAGCACCATGCAGGTGGCGGCGATGGCCCGCGTGCCCAGCCCCTGCGTCACGCCGGTCAGGCGGGGACGGAATAGGCGGTCGACGAAGCGGGCCGGCCGCCGCAGCAGGCGCATCGCCCGATGCAGGCGGTGGCAGCCGAGGCTGTGGCGGCACAGGCGTCGCGGCACCCAGGCCTCCCGCCGCCCCAGTACCATCTGCCCGGCGAGCAGCAGGATCATCAGCGCCATCGCCGTCGGCAGGCCGATGATGCCGGAGAGGGGCGACACCACCACGACCGAGGGCAGCAACAGCAGCGCGCCGAAGGAGCGTTGCCCGATCTGGTCCAGGATGGCCTGGCAGGAGACGGTCTCGGCATGGGCGCAGGCGGCCTCGACGCGGTCGAGCAGGTCGTTCAGCCCGGCGGGCGGCGGAAGAGGGGCGATGCGCCGGCGCTGCATGGCGCCCTGGAAGGCGCGCGCGATGAGGTCGCGGCTAAGCCCGCCTCCGGAACGCCCGTCCGGGCCCCGCCCATCTCGCCCGCGCCCTGTCGCCATGCCACTCTCCCTCCTCCCGACCCATGAGGAGAATCCATGACCGGAACCACCCTTGTCCGCCGCCTGGCCGAGGAGCAACGCCTCTGCGGTGCCACTGTTGCCAATGGCCTGGTCTTCCTGGCCGGCCAGGTGGCGGATGACGCCAGCCTGGATGCCGAGGGCCAGACCGCCGACATCCTGGCGCAGATCGACGCCCTGCTGGCCGAGGCGGGCACCGACAAGCGCGCGCTGCTGCAGGTGCAGATCGTGCTGACCGACATCGCCGACGCGCCGGCCATGAACCGCGCCTGGGACCGCTGGCTCGATCCCGCGCACAAGCCCGCGCGCATGACCATCGAGGGGAAGCTGGTCGATCCGCGCTGGAAGGTGGAGATCACCGGCATCGCCCTGGCGCCGCGCTGACGCCGGCCGGCGCGGCCGCGGGGAGCAGGCGGAGAATGCTCTCGAAAGCGTGAGGAAAACGCTTCAATCCGGCAACGCTTCGCGGCATTCTTCCGGGCGGTGGTCGCCATGCCGGGGTCAAAGCCCGGCCGCGCTTCCGCCGCAATCGCCGGACAGGCTGCTGTCCTACGCCGAGAGAGTGGCCGCCGCATGACCAGCGCATCGCATCCCCAGGCCTCCGGGTTCCTCCGGTGAGCGACGCCGGCATCCCGCTGATGGCGGCGGAAGGCTGGGCGGGTCGCCGCGTCCTGGTGACGGGCGGGGCCGGCTTCCTCGGCAGCGGGCTCTGCCACGCCCTGGCGGCGCGCGGCGCCCGCGTCACCGCGCTGGACGCCATGCTGCCCGAGGGCGGCGCGAACCGCGCCAACCTGGCAGGGGCGGGGGTCGAGCTGGTCGAGGCCGATCTGCGCGAGGCCGATCTGGCGCCGCTGACGCGCGGCCTCGACGCGGTCTTCAACCTCGCCGCCCAGACCAGCCACGCCGGCAGCATGGCGGACCCCTTCGCGGATCTCGCGATCAATGCCACGGCGCAGCTCCGGCTGATCGCGGCGCTGCGTCAGGGCTCTCCCGGCGCCCTCGTGGTGCATGCCTCGACCCGCCAGTTCTATGGCCGTCCGCTCTACCTGCCGGTGGATGAGAGGCATCCGCTGAACCCGCCCGATGCCAACGGCGTCTCCAAGCTGGCGGGCGAGCAGTACTGGCTGATGGAGGGCCGGGTGACGGGCCGCCCGGTGGTCTCGCTGCGGCTGACCAATTGCTACGGTCCGCGCCTGCGCGTGAAGGATGCCCGCCAGACCTTCCTCGGCATCTGGTTCCGCCGCCTGCTGGAGGGCGAGCCCTTCGAGGTCTGGGGCGGGGCGCAGCTGCGCGACCTCGCCTATCTGGACGACGTGGTGGCCGCCTTCCTGGCGGCGGCCGCGACCCCCGCCTGCCACGGCGGGGCCTTCAACATCGGCGGTGCCGCCCCCGTCTCCCTGCGGGATCTGGCGGAGGCCGCGATCGCCGCCCATGACGGGCAGGGCCGGTACGTGGTGAAGGAATTCCCCGCCGACCGCGCGCCCATCGACATCGGCAGCTTCCATGCCGACGACACCGCCTTCCGCAAGGCCACCGGCTGGGCGCCGGGGGTCGGGCTGCCGGAAGGGCTCCGCCGCAGCCTGGACTGGCTGCGGCCGCGCCTCGCCGACTACCTTTAACCAACTGTCACTGCCGGCCGAGCGGCCGCGCCGAGGAGATGGGCCGATGGACGTGCCCGTGATCACTGTTCCCCAGGCAGACCCGGGCGCCGCCTACCGCGCCCAGCAGCCGGCGATCGATGCCGCCGTCGGCCGCGTGCTGCAGTCCGGCTGGTACATCCTGGGCTCGGAAGGCGCGGCCTTCGAGCGGGAGTTCGCCGAATGGCTGGGCCTGCCGCGCGCCGTCGGCTGCGCCAACGGCACCGACGCGCTGATGCTGATCCTGCGCGGCCTCGGCATCGGGCCGGGGATGAGCGTGGTCACCGTGTCGCACACCGCCGTTGCCACGGTCGCCGCCATCGAGATGACCGGGGCGACGCCGCTGCTGATCGACATCGACCCCGACACCTACGGCATGGACCCCGAGGAACTGGCCGCCGTGCTGGAGGACCCGCCGCCGGGCCTGCCGCCGATCCGCGCCGTGATCCCGGTGCACCTCTACGGCCATCCCTGCGACATGACGCCGATCATGGCGGCCTGCCGGGCGCACGGCGTCGTCGTCATCGAGGACTGCGCCCAGGCGCATGGCGCGCGGATCGACGGGCGGATGGTCGGCACGCTGGGCGACGCCGCCGCCTTCAGCCTCTATCCCACCAAGAACCTGGCCGCGCTCGGCGATGCCGGCATCCTGGCGACGCGGGACGAGGTGCTGGCGGAGAACATCGCCGCCATCCGGCAATACGGCTGGAAGCGGCGCTACATCTCGGACGCCATCGGCGTGAACAGCCGGCTGGACGAGATCCAGGCCGCCGTGCTGCGCGTCCGCCTGCCGCTGCTGGCCGCGGGCAATGCGCGCCGCCGGGAGATCGCCGCGGCCTATGACGCCGCCCTGGCCGGCTCGGCCATCGCCGCGCCGGTCCGCCGGGCCAATGTCGAGCATGTCTATCATCAGTACGTCATCCGCAGCCCGCAGCGGGACGAGCTGGCGGCGCGGCTGCGGGCGCTGGGCATCGGCACGGGCATCCACTACCCGGTGCCGGTGCATCTGCAGGAGGCCTATCTCGGCCGCACGCCGGTCGGCCCCTCGGGCTGCGCCGAGACCGAGCTGGCCAGCCGCGAGGTGCTCAGCCTGCCGATCCACCCCGAGTTGACCGACCGGCAGGTGGAGACGGTCTGCGCGGCGCTGCGCGTCGTCGCGGGGTGATACGGACGCGCCTTCGAGCTCCGCCGCATCGGTGAGGCCCGATGGGCGCCGCCCGCGACGCGATGCGCGGAAGGACGGTGGAATCGCGGCAGGGCTCGCCGGTCATGATGGTCCGGCCTGCCCGGAGCGCGGCGGGAGCGGGGGTGAAATCCTGGCGAAGCCCGGCCGCTTTCGCCTATAGGACGCCGCTGCCCTTCCCCCCCGTGCCCTTCCCTTGGCGGATCGACCCCGCCCCATCCGGAAGAACCGTGCCATGCTGCGCCTGACCGAACTGAAGCTGCCGCTCGACCACCCGCCGGAGGCGCTGCGCGCCGCCGTCCTGGCGCGGCTCGCGATCCCGGAGGCCGAGCTGCTCGGCCTGGAGGTGTTCCGCCGCGGCTACGACGCCCGGCGGAAGTCCGACATCCAGCTGATCTACACCCTGGACCTGACCCTAAGCGACGAGGCCGCGGTGCTGCGCCGGCACGCGGGGGACCGCCAGATCGGCCCCAGCCCGGACATGCGCTACCGCTTCGTGGGACACGCGCCCGAGGGGTTCGCCAACCGTCCGCTGGTCGTGGGCGCCGGGCCCTGCGGGCTGCTGGCCGGGCTGGTGCTCGCGCAGATGGGCTTCCGTCCCATCATCCTGGAGCGCGGCAAGGTGGTGCGCGAGCGCACGAAGGACACCTGGGGCCTGTGGCGCAGGTCGGTGCTGAACCCGGAGAGCAACGTGCAGTTCGGCGAGGGCGGCGCCGGCACCTTCTCCGACGGCAAGCTCTACAGCCAGATCAAGGACCCGCAGCATCACGGCCGCAAGGTGCTGGAGGAGTTCGTCAGGGCCGGCGCGCCGGAGGAGATCCTGACCGTCTCCAAGCCGCATATCGGCACCTTCCGCCTGGTGACGATGGTCGAGAGCATGCGCGCGACGATCGAGAAGCTGGGCGGCGAGTACCGCTTCCAGAGCAAGGTGACGGACCTCGAGATCGAGACGCGCGGCGGCGCGCGGCAGGTGCGCGGCGTGGTGCTGGAGAGCGGCGAGCGGATCGGGGCCGACCATGTGGTGCTGGCCCTCGGCCACAGCGCGCGCGACAGCTTCGCGATGCTGCAGGCGCGCGGCGTCTACCTGGAGGCCAAGCCCTTCTCCATCGGCTTCCGGATCGAGCATCCGCAGGGGATGATCGACCGCTGCCGCTTCGGCGATTTCGCGGGGAACCGGACGCTGGGCGCCGCCGACTACAAGCTGGTGCATCACGGCCGCGACGGCCGCTCGGTCTACAGCTTCTGCATGTGCCCGGGCGGCACGGTGGTGGCCGCGGCCAGCGAGCCGGGCCGTGTCGTCACCAATGGCATGAGCCAGTATTCCCGCGCCGAGCGCAACGCCAATGCCGCCATCGTCGTCGGCATCGAGCCGGAACGCGACTATCCCGGCGGGCCGCTGGCCGGCATCGCGCTGCAGCAGCGGCTGGAGGAGCTGGCCTTCGAGGCCGGCGGCGGCGACTATCGCGCGCCGGCGCAGACGGTGGGCGACTTCCTGGCCGGGCGGCCCTCCACGGCGCTCGGCGAGGTCATCCCGTCCTACAGGCCGGGTGTGACGCCGACCGACCTCGCCGCCTGCCTGCCGGACTACGCGGTGGCCGCCATCCGCGAGGCGATCCCGGCCTTCGACCGGCAGATCCGCGGCTACGCCCGGGCGGACGCCGTGCTGACCGGCGTCGAGACCCGGACCTCCTCTCCGGTGCGCGTCCGCCGCGGGGCGGACGGGCAGAGCCTGAACACGCAGGGCCTGTTCCCGGCCGGGGAAGGGGCGGGCTATGCCGGCGGCATCCTCTCCGCCGGCGTGGACGGCATCCGGACGGCCGAGGCGGTGGCGCGCAGCCTGCTGGACCGGCCCCTGGCCGAGCGGGCGGCCTGAGCGCCGCATCGCCCTCGCCTTTTTCCACTTTATGCCGCAATCTCACCAAAATGAGAGCTTAGCCATCCGGCTGCCGCCGCATGGCCGCGAATCGAAGCCCCGAGGGGCGACAGGGGGTTGGTGACGTGAGTTACAGCTTGCCGGGCGCGCCAGGGGAGCTTCCTCGCGGCGAGCAACGCCTGCGGGATGACACGCGGCTGCGCTGGATCTGCCTGGGCCTGGTGGGCGCGACCCTCGGCCTCGTGCTCTTCGCCCTGCTCCGCTCGCCGATGAAGGACGACGTCGCCTGGCTGCTCTGGGTGGCCCGGCAATGGCTGCGCGGCGAGGAGCTCTACATCGACATCGTCGAGGTCAATCCGCCGCTGATCGTCTGGGTCAGCGCCATCCCGGTGATGATCGCCGATGCGCTCGGGCTCACCGCCAAGCAGGTGGCGCTGCCGCTCTTCGCCGCCGCCGCCCTCGGCTCGGCCTGGGGCACGGCGCGGCTGCTGCGGGGCGTGGCGCCGCTTTTCGCCCAGCCGGTGGCGACCTTCGCGGCCATCGCCTGCGTGCTGCTCGCCATGCCCGGTGTGGAGTTCGGCCAGCGCGAGCACCTCATGGTCATCGCCGTGCTGCCGCATCTGGCGCTGCTGGTCCGCAAGCTGGAAGGCCTGCCGGTCCGGCGCGGCCTCGCGCTCGGCGCCGGGGCGCTGGCGGGGCTGGGCTGCGCCCTGAAGCCGCGCTACCTGCTGGGGCTGGCGGTGATCGAGCTGGCCGGCTGGCTGCACCGGGGCTTCCGCATCCGCTTCTCGCCGATCGCCGCCTTCGCCGTCGCCGGGCTCTACGCGGCCAGCATCCTGGTCTTCTATCCCGCCTTCGTGGAGCGCGCCGTGCCGCTGGCGCTGACCCTCTATGGCGGCACGGATTCCAGCTTCTGGGTGCTGCTGCGGGAATCGCGCCTGCTGCTGGCCGGCCTCGCCGTCTGTGCCCTGCTGCTGGCGGTGACGCCGCGGCGCGATCCGCTGTTCAGCCTGCTGCTGGTCCTGACCGGCTTCGCCGCCGCCGCCACGATCGTCATGTTCCTGGACGGCAAGAACTGGTTCTACCACCGCATCCCCGCCCTGATGATGGTGACCTTCGCGCTGCTCTGCTGGGTCATCGAGGCGTTGCGGCGCGGCGCCGGCGCGGCGCGTCTGCGGCCCGTCCTGCTGCTGGCCGCCCTGGCGCCCCTGACGCTTTTCGCCGCGCAGACCTCCGGCCGCCTCTATGAGCGCCTGGTGCTCGCGGTGGAGCCGGACACCACCACGGAGGTCCGGCTGGAGCGGCTGATCCGGCGCGAGAAGGTGCGCAGCTACGTCGCCTTCTCCGAATGGATCGGCCTCGGCTTTCCGGTGATCAACGACACCAACGTGACCTGGGCCTCGCGCTTCGATTCCATGTGGGCGCTGCGCGGCGAGATCTGGAAGGCGCGACAGGACGGTGTGGCGCCGGAGGAATGGCCGATCCGCCACTGGGTGGTGCAGGACTTCATGGAGGGCTGCCCGGACCTCGTCGTGGTGGACCGGCGGGGGGAGGCGATGAACTACCCCGCCATCCTGTCCCAGGCGAATGCCGGCTTCGCCGCCGTCTGGGCCCGCTACCGGCAGATCGCCGTGGTCGATGGGCTGCAGGTCTATCGCCGCCAGGGCGAGGGCTGCGGCCAGGCGGCCGGCACCGGGTGAGGTGCCGCCCGGCCGGGCCACAGGGCCGGCGGTTCAGAGGTTCGCCGCCTCCAGCCGCAGGATCGCCCGCGCCAGCGCCTGGGCCCGCGGCACCATGCTCGCGACCTCCAGATACTCATCGGGGCTGTGCGCCTTGCCGCCGACCGGCCCGACGGCGCAGAGCGTCGGCGCGCCCTGGGCGGCGGTGAAGCCGCTGTCGGCGCAGCCGCCGGTGAACTCGCCCGCCGTCTCGAAGCCGCTGTCGGCCGCCGCCGCCCGGTAGAGTTCGAAGACCGCCTCGGTGCCGGCGTTCCGGGCCAGCGGCAGGAACTCGCCCTTGATCGACAGTCGGGCGCTGGTGCCGGGGACGAAGCTCCGCTCCACGATCTCGTGGATGCGGCCCATCACCATGTCGCGGTCGGCGGGCTCGACATAGCGCAGATCGATCTGCCCCTGCGCCCAGGGCGCGACGGTGTTGACGCTCTGCCCGCCCGAGACCAGCCCGACATTCAGGGTGATGCCGCGCGCCAGGTCGGTCAGCGCATGGATCGCCCGCACCTTGCAGGCCAGCTCCTCGATGGCGCTGATGCCGGCCTCGAAGTTGCCGCCGGAATGCGCGGCCTTGCCGGCGATGTCCATCACCATGAAGACGCCGCCCTTACGGCCGGTCACCACGCCGCCCGAGGGCCGGCCGGGCTCGCTGTTGAAGACCACGCGGGCCTGCCGCGCCTCGGCCTCGATCACCGGCCGCCCTTCCGGCGAGCCGATCTCCTCATCCCCCGTGAACAGCCCGACCAGCGGTCCGGGCGCCCCGCCGCAGGCCTGGAAGGCGGCCAGGACGAACATGTTCTGCACCAGTCCCGCCTTCATGTCGCAGACGCCCGGGCCGGTGGCGATGCCGCCCTCGACGCGGAAGGGCCGGCGCGCCGGCTCGCCCTTGGGAAAGACGGTGTCGCGGTGACCCATCAGCACGATGTTGCGCCGCGCATTGCCGGCGCCGCCGGCCCCCGTCGCCTCTCCGGCCACGGTGGCGCGCAGGCAGTCGCCGTAATCGCGGCCGGGGATCACCTCGACGGGAATGGCGTGGCGGCCGCAGAACGCCTTCACGCGCTCGCCCACCGCATCGACCCCGGCCTTGTCGTAGCTGCCGCCATCGGTGTTCACCATGGCCTCCAGCTCGTCCAGCATCTCCTGCTGGCGCCCGGCCAGCCAGGCCGCGATGCGGGATTCCAGATCGCTCATGCGACTCTCCTCTGCCTCGAAAGGGCGCCAGGGTGGCCGAAGCCGCGGGTGGCGGGAAGGCATGGACGCCCCGGCGCCGGAACGGCAAGATGCGGCCGGCCGGTTCGACCGCCCAACGGGAGACAGCCATGCAGCTTCGGCGGCGCCTGCCGGTTCTGGCCTGCGCGGTGGCGCTTCTGGGCCTCTCGCTCAGCGCCCTGCTCATGGCGCAGTGGAGCGAACAGCTCCGGGACATGCGGGAGGCCCACCGGCGCAGCTTCCGTGCCGCCGACGTGGCGCGTTCCCTGTGGTCCGACCTGCACGATGCCGAGACCAGCCTGCGCGGCTTCATCCTGACCGAACGGGCCGGCGACCTCGGCGACTACGAGGCGGCGATGAGGCGGATCCCGCCCCGCCTGGCGGAGCTCCGTCGGATGGAGCCGCTCAGCCCGCGCGAACGCAGCCTGGTGGCGCGGCTGGAGGAATGGACCGATCTGCGGCAGGATGCCCTGACCCACAGCCTCGCCATCGTCCGCCGGGATGGCTTCGAGGCCGCGCGCGCCAGGATGCAGCAGGATGACGGGCGCGAGGGCACGCAGGCCATCCAGTCCCTGATCGACGAGCTGCTGGCGACCCGGCGGGCGGAGCTGGAGAGGAGTAGCGCGCTCACCGAGGCGGGCGACCGGCGCAATCTGCTCCTGGGCGTGGTGGCCTTCCTGATGGCCGTGGCGATCATCCTGGGCGGAGGCCTGCTGATGATGCGCGGCAACCGGCGGCTTCGCCTCGCCGAGGCGGCGCTCGATGCCAAGAGCGCGGTGCTGCAATCGACGCTGGAGAGCAGCCAGGAAGGCATTCTCGCCTTCGATGCGGGGGACGCCCTGGTCGCCTGGAACCGGCGCTGCGCCGAACTGCTGGACCTGCCGGCCGGGCTGATGCGCGCCGGCACGCCCCGCGCCGCCTTCGAGGCTCTGGAACTGGGGCGCGGCGCCGGCGCGTCCGGGATCTTCCTGGCGGGGGAGGGCCGGGCCGGGCCCCTGGTGGCGCGCCGGGGCGAGCGGATCCTGGAGGTGTATCGCAATCCGATGCCGGAGAGGGGATTCGTCCTGACCTGCATCGACGTGACGCGGCGGGAGCGGGAGGAGGAGCGCGCCCGCCAGGTGCAGCGGATGGAGGCGATCGGCCAGCTCACCGGCGGGATCGCGCACGACTTCAACAACCTGCTGCAGGTGATCAGCACCAACCTCGATCTGCTGGCGATGCAGATCGGCGGCAGCGAGACGGCGCGCCGGCAGCTGCGCCATGCCCGCTCCGGTACCGAGCGCGGCGCGCAGCTCACCCGGCAACTCCTGGCCTTCGCCCGGCGGCAGCCGCTGGCGCCGCGCGTCCTGCATCTCGGACGGCTGGTGGAGGAGACCGCCGAACTGCTACGCCGCACCCTCGGCGAACGCATCGCCGTGGAGACGCGGGTGGCGCCGGACCTCTGGACAACGCGGATCGACCCGGCGCAGCTCGAGAACGCGCTGCTCAACCTCGCCATCAACGCGCGCGACGCCATGCCGGAGGGAGGCCGTCTGGTCCTGTTGCTGGCCAATGCCACGGCGGAGGAGATCCGCGGCCGGGAGCGCGCGGATCCGCCGGCGGGCGATCACGTGCTGCTCGCGGTCGAGGACAATGGCATCGGCATGGGGCCGGAGGTGCTGGCGCGTGTCTTCGAGCCATTCTTCACGACCAAGTCGGAGGGGCACGGCACGGGGCTCGGCCTGCCGCAGGTCTATGGCTTCGTGCGGCAGTCCGGCGGCCATGTGCGGATCCACAGCGCGCCGGGACACGGCACGGCGGTCCGGCTCTATCTTCCGCGCAGCCTGTCGGCGGCCGATCCGGAGGCACCGCCGGAGGAGGCGGCGCCCGCGCCGAGCGGCCAGGGCACCATCCTGGTGGTCGAGGACGATGCCGAGGTGCGCGAGGCGGTGGTCGACATGCTGCGGCATCTCGGCTACCGGGTGCTGAAGGCGGAGGACGCCGCGGCCGCGCTGACCGTCCTGTCGAGCGGGCTGCATGTCGACCTGCTGCTGACCGATGTGATCATGCCCGGGCCGATCCGCACGCCGGAACTGGTGCGCCGGGCCTGCGAAATGATGCCGAGGCTGAAGGTGCTCTATACGTCAGGCTATATCGCGGACGCGCTCATCCATGACGGCAGGCTGGACCCCGGCGTGCAGTTGCTGAGCAAGCCCTATCGCCAGGAGGATCTGGCGCGGCACCTCCGCCGCGCCCTTCCCGGCGGTCCATCCGAAGGGCCGCCGGGGGAGCCGCCGAAGGAGCCGTCTGAGGAGCCTTCGCCGCGGCTGGCCGCGCCGGCCGGCCGGGCGGGCGGCGCCGCGCCGGCGGGCGAAGCCGGTCAGGCCGAGGGCTGGCCCGAGGGCGAGGTCGTGCTGCTGGTCGAGGACGATCCGCTGATCCGCATGAACCTGGCGCAGATGGCCGAGCTCTTCGGCCTGGTGCCGGAGGAGGCGGATCGCGGCGAGACGGCGCTGGCCTGGCTGCGCAGCCACCCGGCGCCCGCCGTCCTGGTCACCGATCTCAGCCTGCCGGGCATGAGCGGGCTGGCGCTGGCCAGCGAGGCCAGGGCGCTGCATCCCGCGCTGCCGGTGGTGCTGGCCAGCGGCCACGCCGAAAGCTCGATCGACCTGCCTCCGGAGCTGCGCGGGGGCCTGGTCTTCCTGGCCAAGCCCTTCGCCATGCACGAGCTGGAGGCGGCGCTCCGGGAGGCCTGCCGCAAGGCCACCGCGATGCACTGAGGCGGTCCGGCGGACCGCCTCCCGGCGCCGGGACCGTCAATGATGGTGGTGATGACCGGCGCAGGCCTGCGCCTCCGGCCGGGCGACGGGCGGGGCGGTGGCCAGTTCCAGCACCCGCGCGGCCCGCAGGCAGAGATCGTCGCGCAGCTGCGCCGCAGCGATCTGCACCCCGCGCGGCATGCCCGCCTCGTCCAGGCCGAAGGGCACGGTGATCGCGGGCTGCCGCGTCAGGTTGAAGGTCAGCGTCCAGGGCGCCCAGTCGCGCCACAGCGCCTCGGCCGGCTTCACGGTCGGCGCGTCGGCATCGAAGGCGGCGGTCGGCGTGGTCGGGCAGAGCAGCAGGTCGTAGCGCTGGTGGAAGCGCGCCATGGCGTGGGCCGCCTCGGCCCGCAGCGCCTCCGCCGCCATGAGGTCGAGGGCGGACAGGCCGGCCTCGCGCCCCGCCACCTCCAGCAGGCCGGGATCGAGCAGGGCGCGCTTCTCGGGGGCCGTCGCGGCGACCTGCCGCGCCAGGGCGGCGCCCCGGATCCGCCCAAAGGCCGCCCGGGTGTCCGGCAGGTCGGGGTCGGCATCCTCGACCAGGGCGCCCTGTTCCGAGAGCAGGCGCGCCGCCGCCAGCACCGCCGCCTCGCCCTCGGCATCGACCGGCGGCGCGGCGCCGAGCCGGCGCACCACGGCGACCCGCAGCCCGGCCACGCCCCGCTCGATCCCCTCGCGCCAGTCGCGCGGCTCCTCGTGCAGGCAGAAGGGATCGCGGAGGTCCGGCTGCGCCATGGCGGACAGCATCAGCGCCGCATCGCGCACCGAACGGGTCATCGGCCCGGCACAGGAGAGCTGGCCGAAGCCGCCGGGGAAGAGGTCCTGCGGCCATTGCGGCACACGGCCGTGGCTGGGCTTCAGGCCGACGAGCCCGCAATAGGCGGCCGGGATGCGGATCGAGCCGCCGGCATCGGTGCCGGCATGCAGCGGCCCGAAGCCGGCCGCGCCCGCCGCTCCCGCGCCGGAGGAGGACCCCCCCACCGTGCGCTGCGGATTCCAGACGTTGCGGGTGATGCCGTGGAGCGGGCTGTCCCCCGGCGTCTTCCAGCCGAACTCGGTGGTGGTGGTCTTGCCGAAGATGACGGCGCCGGCCGCCTTCAGCCCGGTCACGGCCGGGGCGTCCCCGGCGGCGGGCCGGGGGTCCGTGGTCTTGCTGCCGCGCCGGGTCGGGAAGCCCTGAAGGTCCATCACGTCCTTGACCGTGACCGGCACGCCGTCGAGCGGCCCGATCGGCCGGCCGGCGGCCCAGCGCGCCGCCGACTCCCCCGCCTGGGCCAGGGCGCGCGGGTTCAGCACGGCGAAGGCATTGACCCAGGGGTTGTAGCGGGCCACGCGCTCGAGCACCGCCTGCAGCGCCTCCACCGGCGAGAGGCGGCGGCGGGCATAGAGGTCGAGGAGCTGCTCGGCCGTCATCAGGGCCGGATCGGTATCGGACATCGGGGACTTCCGCTTCCTGCTTCGGCGCCGGTTCTGGGCCAGCGGCCAGGGTGGCGCAACCGCCGCCGGGTGCCACCCAGGACTGCCCGGCGGGAGGGGCGGCCCGCGCCGAGCCAGGCCGCAGGATGTGCATGCTGCATTGCAGCAACGCCTGCCGGCCATGCAAACGCGGGGACGCCGGCGGCGTTGGCTGGAAGGTCCTCTCAGGGAGTGCATGCCATGGCTCAGCCGACCGTCGCCGACATCTTCGCCGAGACCCTCGCCACCGCCGGGGTGGAGCGCATCTATGGCGTGGTGGGAGACAGCCTCAACGCGCTGACGGAGTCGCTGCGGGCGCAGGGGCGCATCGACTGGGTGCATGTGCGGCACGAGGAGGCGGCGGCCTTTGCGGCGGGGGCGGAATCCCAGCTCACCGGCCGGCTGGCGGTCTGCGCCGGCTCCTGCGGGCCGGGCAATCTGCACCTGATCAACGGCCTCTACGACGCGCACCGCTCGCGCACCCCCGTGCTCGCCATCGCCGCGCAGATCCCGAGCCCCGAGATCGGCTCGGGCTACTTCCAGGAGACCCGGCCCGAGGCGTTGTTCCGCGAGTGCAGCGTCTATTGCGAGACCGTCTCCGATGTTTCGCAGATGCCGCGCACCCTGGAGCTGGCCATCCGCGCCGCCGTCGGCCGGCGCGGCGTCGCCGTGGTCGCGATGCCGGGGGATGTGGCGATGCGGGCCGCGGCGGCCCCGGCGCGCGCGACCGCCGAGGCGCTGCTGCCGCCGGCGCCCCTGTCGCGCCCCGGGGAGACCGACCTCGACCGCCTGGCCGACCTGCTGAACGGCGCTGGCAAGGTGACGCTGCTCTGCGGCCGGGGCTGTCAGGGGGCGCATGCCGAGTTGCTGCAACTGGCCGAGGCGCTGAAGGCGCCCATCGTGCATGCGCTGGGCGGCAAGGACTTCGTCGAATACGACAATCCCTACGATGTCGGCATGACCGGGCTGATCGGCTTCTCCTCCGGCTACCACGCCATGATGGGCTGCGACGCCCTGCTGATGCTCGGCACCGACTTTCCCTACCGCCAGTTTTACCCGGAGGATGCCCGGGTGGCGCAGATCGACCTGCGGCCGGAGAATCTGGGCCGGCGCACGCGGATCGACCTCGGCCTCGTCGGCGATGTCGGCGCCACGCTGCGGGCGCTGCTGCCGCGGCTCGCCGTGAAGCAGGACCGCCGCTACCTCGACGCCTGCCTGAAGCACTACCGCAAGGCGCGCGAGGAGCTGGACGAGCTGGCCCAGGGCAGCGCCGGCAGGCCGCCGATCCACCCCCAGCACCTGGCGCGGGTGCTGAGCGAGCAGGCCGCGGAGGATGCGGTCTTCACGGCCGATGTCGGCACGCCCACCGTCTGGGCGGCGCGCTATCTCCGCATGAACGGCCACCGGCGCCTGCTCGGCTCCTTCGTGCACGGCTCGATGGCCAATGCCCTGCCGCAGGCGATCGGCGCGCAGGCGGCCTTTCCCGGCCGGCAGGTGGTGACGCTCTCGGGCGACGGCGGCTTCGCCATGATGCTGGGCGATTTCCTGACGCTGGCGCAGGAGAGGCTGCCGGTGAAGGTGGTGGTGTTCAACAACGGCTCGCTGGGCTTCGTCGAGCTCGAGATGAAGGCGGCGGGCCTGCTGGAGACGGGGGTGGAACTGGTCAATCCGGACTTCGCCGCCATGGCGCGCGGCGCCGGCGCCTTCGCCCTTCGGGTGGAGGATCCGGGCGCGCTGGAGGATGCCGTCCGATCCGTGCTGGCGCATCCGGGCCCGGCGCTGCTGGACGTGGTGGTGAACCGTCAGGAGCTGACCATGCCGCCCAAGCTGACCCTGGAGCAGATGAAGGGCTTCAGCCTCTACACCGCGCGGGCCGTCATGAATGGCCGGGGCGACGCCGTGATGGAACTGGTGCGGACCAACCTGTTCCGCTGAGGCGGCGTGGACGGCGGTGCGCGATACCGGCAGACTGGCCGGCATCATGATCGCCCAGCATCCCTTCCGCCTGTTCCTGAACCCCAACCCCGGCACGCCGGGCGTGGTGGTCCTGCCCGAGAGCGGCTTCCGCCGCGCCGCCGCCGAGATCTCGGCCTGGCCCGGCTATGCCGTGACGCCGCTGCGCGCGCTCGACGCCATCGCGCGGCAGGCAGGGCTCGCCGCGGTGCATTACAAGGACGAGGGCGGGCGCTTCGGCCTGGGCAGCTTCAAGGCCCTGGGCGGCGCCTATGCCGTGGCGCGGCTCCTGGTGTCGGAGCTGGCGCGGCGCGGCGTGGCGCAATCGGCCAGCGTGGCGGACCTCATGGCGGGACGGCATGCCGGCGCGGCGGCGGACGTCACCGTGACCTGCGCCACCGATGGGAATCACGGCCGCTCCGTCGCCTGGGGCGCGCAGCGCTGCGGCGCCCGCTGTGTCATCTTCGTGCACGAGGCGGTCAGTCCGGGCCGGCGCGAGGCCATCGCCGCCTACGGCGCCGAGATCCGCGTGGTGCCGGGCAACTACGACGACGCCGTGCGCGTGGCGGCGGCGACGGCGGAGCGGGAGGGCTGGTTCGTCGTCTCCGACACCTCCTACCCCGGCTATACCGAGGTTCCGCGCGACGTCATGCAGGGCTACCGGCTGATGGCCGAGGAGGCCATGGCGGCGCTGCCCGCCCCGCCCACGCACATCTTCATCCAGGGCGGCGTCGGCGGCGTGGCGGCGGCGGTCTCCGCCCAGGCCCGCGCCCGGTACGGCGAGGCGGTGCCGCGCCTGGTCGTGGTCGAGCCGGAGCAGGCCGCCTGCCTGCTGGCCAGCGCCGAGGCTGGCCGTCCGTCCACCGTCACCGGAGACCTGCACACGCTGATGGCCGGGCTGGCCTGTGGCGAGCCGAGCCTGCTCGCCTGGCAGGAGCTGGAGCGGGCGGCCTTCGCCTTCATGGCCGTGCCGGACGCGGCGGCGGTGGATGGCATGCGGCTGCTGGCGCGCCAGTCGCCGCCCGTGGTGGCGGGGGAGAGCGCCGTCGCCGGCCTGGCCGGCCTGCTGCTGGCGGTGGCCGACCCCGCGGCGCGCGACGCGCTGGGCCTCTCCGCCGACAGCCGCGTGCTGCTGTTCGGCACCGAGGGCGCCACCGATCCGGCGCTTTACGCGGAGCTGGTCGGCACGCCGCCCGGCTGAGTGTCTCCAGAGCGTCACGCAACCGAAAAGCCTCTGTCACCCGAAGCCGTTAAGTCCCGCCCCCGATCTAGAGAAGGGGAGCGGGATCATGCATTTCCGCAGGACGGCGCTGATTGCCGCGATGGCCATCGCTCTCGGCGCCACGGGCGCTGAGGCGCAGGAGCAGCGGCAGAAGTTCAACTGGTGGTACGGGCTCTCCGGCCAGCTCGGCGAGGTGATGCAGCAGTACTGCCGGAACTTCAACGCCTCGCAGACCGAGTTCGAGATCGTCTGCACCGGCCAGGGCGAGTATCAGGACGCGCTGCAGAACACCATCGCGGCCTTCCGCGCCAAGGCGCACCCGACCATCGTGCAGGTCTATGACGTCGGCACGACCGACCTGATGCTCTCCGGCCAGTACGTGCCGGCGCGCGAGCTGATGGCCCAGAACGGCTACACGGTGAAGTGGGACAACTATATCTCCTCGATCGGCAACTACTACGCCACCAGCAAGGGGGAGATGCTGAGCTTCCCCTTCAATTCCTCCACCGCCGTCATGTACTGGAACCGCGACGCCTATCGCGCCGTCGGGCAGGAGGCGCCGCCCGCCACCTGGCAGCAGGTCGAGCGCGCGGTGCGCGCGCTGAAGGCGCAGGGCCATGCCTGCCCGATGGCGATCGACTTCGATTCCTGGCAGCACTGGGAACAGTTCAACGCCATCCACAATCTGCCGATGGCGACGAAGGGCAACGGCTTCGGCGGGCTCGACGCCGAGATCAGGATCGCCCCGCTGTTCCGCCAGCACGCCCACACCCTGTACAACTGGTACAAGGAAGGGCTGATCCAGGTCCGCACCCGGCAGGGTGGCCGCAACCTGCCGGAGAGCTTCGCCTCGGGTGACTGCGCGATGATGATGTCCTCCATCGCCAACCACGCCGCGATCACCCGGACGCAGAAGCAGGGGCTGGACTGGACCCCGGCCATGCTGCCGCTCTACGAGGGCCACAGCCGCACCAACAGCATGGTGGGCGGCGCCTCGCTCTGGGTCCTGAAGGGCCGCCCGGCGGAGGAGTACAAGGGCGCCGCCGCCTTCCTGAACTTCATCGCGCAGCCGCAGCAGGAACTCTTCATGGCGCAGAACACCGGCTACATCCCGGTGACGCGCGCCGGCTACGAGGGCATCAAGGCCAGCGGCTTCTATGACCGCCCCGAGAATCGCGGGCGCGACATCGCCGTCGAATCCCTGCTGGCGACGGAGCCCACCGAGAATTCGCGCGGCCTGCGCCTCGGCAACTTCATGCAGGTGCGTGCCCTCTACGCCAGCGAGATGCAGGCCGCCTTCGCCGGCCAGAAGACGGTGGACCAGGCGCTGGACGCCATCGAGAGCGAGGGCAACAAGCTGCTCCGCCGCTTCGAGCAGACCTATCGCGGCAAGAGCCTGCCTTGACGCCGCCGCCGCGCGGGGAGGCATCCCCCCGCGCGGCTCTCTCCTGACCCGATCGGGGATGACCTCGCTTGCAACGCCGCGCCACCTTCCGCTCGCCCTGGCTGCCCTGGATGCTGGTCCTGCCGCAGCTTCTCATCATCTTCGTCTTCTTCTACTGGCCGACCGGGGAGGCCTTTCAATGGGCCTTCACCCTGGAACAGCCCTGGGGCGGCGGCCGGGAATGGGTCGGCTGGCAGAACTTCGCCGAGGTCTTCTCGAGCCAGCACTACTGGTCCTCGGTGCGGGTCAGCATCCTCTACGCGGCGGCGACCTCGGCCCTGGCCATCGGCATCGGCCTGCTGCTGGCGCTCTTCGTCGACCGCGAGGTGGCGGGCAGCCGCGGCTGGCGCCTGGCGCTGATCTGGCCCTACGCCATCGCCGCGCCCGCCATCGGCATGATCTTCCGCTTCGTCTTCGATGCGCGCGCCGGCGTCTTCAGCCTGTTCAACGCCATGATGCCGGGCCTGTGGGACCCGTCGCTGAACGGCACGCATGCCCTGCTCATGCTGATCCTGGCCGGCGCCTGGCAGCTCGTCGCCTACAACTTCGTCTTCTTCCTGGCGGGCCTGCAATCCATCCCGCGCGGGCTGAACGAGGCGGCGGCGATGGACGGCGCCGGGCCGCTGCGGCGCATGCGCGACATCCAGATGCCGCTGCTGGCGCCGACCTTCTTCTTCCTCGTCATCATCAACCTGACCGACAGCTTCACCAACAGCTTCGGCCTGGTGGACATCATGACCGCCGGCGGTCCGGCCCGCGCGACCGACCTCATGGTCTACAAGATCTATTCCGACGGCTTCAAAGGCCTCGACTACTCGGGCGCGGCCGCGCAGAGCATCGTGCTGATGGGCCTGGTCGTCGCGCTCACCTTCATCCAGTTCCGCTTCGTCGAGCGGAAGATGCACTACCGCTGAAGGGGACGCATCATGGTCGAACGCCGCCCCTGGCTGGATCTGGCCACGCACCTGCTGCTGGCGCTCTCGGCGCTGTCGCTGCTGCTGCCGGTCTGGCTCGCCTTCGTCGCCGCCACGCATGACCTCGCCGGGGTCAACCGCATGCCGATCAACTGGCTGCCCGGCGCGCATCTCTGGGAGAATGTCGTGGCGGCCTGGGAGCGCGGCCACTTCGCCCAGCGCTTCCTGACCAGCCTCGGCGTCGCGCTCGGCGTCACCATCGGCAAGATCGCGCTCGCCATGCTGGCTGCCTTCGCCATCGTCTTCTTCGAATGGCGGGCGCGGATGGTGGTGTTCTGGATCATCTTCATCACGCTGATGCTGCCGCTGGAGGTCCGCATCGTGCCGACCTACGCGGTGGCGGCCAACGCGCTGCGGCCGTTCCAGGCGATCCTGGACGTGACCGGGCTGACCGGGCTGATCGAGGCCGTGGCTGGCATCCGCGTCAGCCTGGAATGGCAGATGCTGAACAGCACGGTGGGGCTTGTGCTGCCGCTTGTCGCGACCGCCACCGGCACCTTCCTCTACCGCCAGTTCTTCCTGACCATCCCGGAGGAGCTGGTGGAGGCCGCGAAGATGGATGGCGCGGGGCCGCTGCGCTTCCTGCGGGACGTGCTGATGCCGCTCTCGCGCACCACCATGGCCGCGCTCGCCACCATCCTCTTCGTCTATTCCTGGAACCAGTACCTCTGGCCGCTGCTGGTGACGACGGAGCCCGACCGCGCGACGGTGATGGTCGAGCTCGCGCGCATGGTGCCGCGCGGCGACAGCCTGCCGGAATGGAACATCGTCATGGCCGGCGCGCTGCTGGTCATGCTGCCGCCGCTCGCCATCGTCGTGCTCATGCAGCGATGGTTCGTGCGCGGCCTGGTGCAGACGGAGAAGTGAGACATGGCCGCCATCGAGTTCATCGCCGCGCGCAAGAGCTACGGCGCCAGCATCGCCATCCACGAGCTGGATCTCGTCCTGCCGCCCGGGGCCTTCACCGTCATCCTCGGCCCCTCGGGCTGCGGCAAGTCCACGCTGCTGCGCATGATCGCCGGGCTCGAGGGCATCAGCGGCGGCGAGTTGCGCATCGGCGGCGCGCGGATGAACGAGCGGGAGCCGAAGGACCGCGGCTGCGCCATGGTCTTCCAGAACTACGCGCTCTATCCGCACATGACGGTGGCGGAGAACATCGGCTATCCGCTGAAGGTGGGCGGCGTGCGGCGGGCCGAGCGGCAGGCGCGGGTGGCGGAGGCGGCGGCGGCGCTCGGCCTCGATGCGCTGCTCGATCGGCGGCCGGGCCAGCTCTCGGGCGGCCAGCGGCAGCGCGTGGCCATGGGCCGGGCCATGGTGCGCCGGCCGCGCGTCTTCCTCTATGACGAGCCGCTCTCCAACCTCGACGCCAAGCTCCGGGTGCAGATGCGGCTCGAGCTGCGCCGCCTGCACGAGCAGCTTGGCGCCACCTCGGTGCTGGTCACGCACGATCAGCAGGAGGCGATGACGCTCGCGGACCACCTGGTGGTGATGCGGGGCGGCCGGGTGGAGCAGGAGGGGCGCCCGCGCGAGGTCTATGCCGCGCCGGCCAGCCTCTTCGTCGCCGGCTTCCTGGGCACGCCGGCGATGAACCTTCTGCCGGGCGCGGTGACGCCGGACGGCGCCGGGCTCCGCCTGGAGGGGGGCGTGGTGGTGCCGCTGCCGCTTCGCCTGCCGGCCGGGCAGGCGGTGACCCTGGGCATCCGCCCCGAGCATGTGGGGGAGGGGGATCTGGAGGCCGAGGTGGCGCTGGTGGAGGATCTCGGCGCCAGCCTGCTGGTGCACGCGCGGCTGGCGGGCGGGGCGGCGATGGCCCTGCACCGGCCGGCGGAGCTGGCCCCGGCGCGGGGCGCCGCTTTGCGCCTGGGCTTCGACACCGCCCGCCTGCATTTCTTCGACAGCGGGAGCGGGCAGCGGATCGGCGGCGAGGGCGGCCGTGGCGCCGCGCCGGCGGGGGCAGGGGAGGCCGCGCGGCGGCCGGCGCTCCTGGCCACGACGTGACAGGCGTGCAAATATGGCAGCCTGTCTGAGAATATCCTGGGATCAGAACTGATGACGATGTCTCGCCGCACTCTCCTCGCCGCGGGCGCCGCCCTGACCGCGCCGCTGGCCATGCCCGCCCTGCTCCCCGGCACGGCGCGGGCGCAGGAGGCCTGGCCGAACCAGCCGATCCGCCTGGTGGTGCCCTTCTCGGCCGGCGGCCCGACCGACATCCCAGCCCGGCTGATCGCGGAGGAACTGTCGAAGACCCTGCCGCAACGCGTCATCGTCGAGAACCGCACCGGCGCCGGCACCGTGGTCGGCGCCGATGCCGTGGCCAAGGCCCCCAAGGACGGGCACACGCTGCTCTACACCACCATCGCCCAGGCGGCGATCCGCGCCATCTACCCGACGCTGCCCTTCGATCCGGTGAAGGACTTCGCGCCCGTCGCCATGGTCGGCACCATCCCGATGCTGATGATGGTGAACAAGGACGTGCCGGCGAAGACGCTGCAGGAACTGATCGAGCTGTTCCGCAAGAATCCCGGCAAGTTCGACTACGCCAGCACCGGCAACGGCGCCGCGCTGCATCTCGCGAGCGAGCTGTTCCTGAAGCAGGCCGGCGGGCTGAAGGTGAACCACATCCCCTATCGCGGCTCGGCCGCCGCCATGCCGGACCTGCTGAACGGCACGGTGGCGATGATGCTCGACGTGGCCAACAGCGCGCTGCCCTTCGTCCAGCGCGGCGAGGTGCGCGGCCTGGCCATCTCCTCCGCCGAGCGCATCCCGCAGCTGCCGGACATGCCGACCTTCAACGAGGCCGGCGTGCCGGGCTACGAGGCCTATACCTGGCACATGGTGCTGGCCCCGGCGGGCACGCCGCAGCCGATCGTCCAGCAGCTCAACGAGGTGATCAACAAGGTGATGGCGATGGACACGGTGAAGGCACGCCTCGCCGACCTGACCATGACCACCCGCAGCGACACCACGCCGCAGACCGCCGCGAAGTGGCTGACGGATGAGATCGCCAAGTGGGAGCCGATCATCAAGGAGGCCGGCATCAAGGCCGACTGAACCTTTCCGCCGCCCTGGCACCGCGGATGCCAGGGCGGCGCGCTCTCAGCCCAGTTCCGGCCGCGGGGCCGCGGCGGCGGCTTCGGCGGGAAAGACCGGCAGCAGCCGGCCGTGCTGCCACTGTGACAGCACCAGGGGCGCGCGCCGGTTCTGCCCGGCCTCATCGAAGGCCGCGCCCCAGCCGAAGGGGCCTTCCGCCGCGCTGATGTCGAGCGCCAGCACCGCCGCCCGGATGCGCCCCGCCTCCAGCGAGCCGGCCTGGTGCAGCGCCTCCAGGCAAAGCGTCGCCCCGGCGCAATTGGCCAGGCTGTGGCCGGAACGGGGCGGATGGCCGTAGGTGCCGGTATAGGCCTCGGCCAGCTCGCGCGCCGCCTCGCCGGCCGGCCCGGCCGCGGCATAAGGCGGCACGTCGGCGCTCATCACGCCCTCGAAGGCCCGGCCCATCGCCTGCGCGGTATCGGCGAGGCTGTATCCGGCCCCGGCGCCGATCACCATGGCCGGGCGCCACTGCGCCTCACGCATCGCGCGGAACAGCGTCAGCACCTCGCCGGCGGGCCCCGTGTGCAGCAGGAAGCGGGCGTGGCCGGCGCGCAGCCGCTGCACCATCGCCGGCAGGTCCTGCCCGCCCGGCACATAGGGGAAGCGGCCCAGCAGTCCGGGCGCGCCGCGCAGCCCCGCCTCCTGCAGCCCGCCCACCGCCCGGCCGCAGAGGCCATCCTCGTGCAGCACCGCGATGCGCGGCTCGCCGCCCTCGCCGGGCCAGAGGGCCGGCACCAGCTGCGACACGGCGCGCAGCGACAGCAGGGCGAGGTCGCCGGCATGCGGGCAGGTGCGGAAGACATGGCGGAAGCCGCGCCCGGTGATGGAATCCGCCGTGGCGCCCAGCTCGAAATAGGGCATGCCCTGCAGCTCGGCCGCCTGGGTCGCGGCGGCGGAGAGGACCGACGCGCCGGTGCCGAAGATCGCCGCCACGCGCTCGGGGCCCGCGGCCGAGAGGCGCCGCACCGCCTCGCCGGCCTGCGCCGCGTCCGCCGCCTCCGCGCGCACCAGCCGCAGCGGCCGGCCCTGCACCCCGCCCAGGCGGTTGCGGGCCTCGACCGCCAGCTCCAGGCCGCGGAAGCTCTCATCGCCCAGAAGGGCGAAGGGGCCGGAGGAGGGATAGATGGCGCCGATCCGCAGCTCCGCCGCGGAAGCGCGTGCCTGCGCCCGCGCGGACCGGCGCGGCCATGCTCCGAGCGCGAGGGCAAGCCCCGGCAACACGCGGCGGCAGACTGGCGGCATGGACCCCTCCGGCAGGGCGGGCGGAGGCCCATGCTGGGGCCACCGCGCGCGCCGTGCAACAGCCGCGTGCCTTTTCGGTGACAGATGGTCCGCGCCGCTTGACGGAACCTCCCGTGGCGCCGACCCTCCGCCTCCGCAGGATGATATCTGCGCGAGGAAGGGACGCCGATGACGAAGCCGCCGCAGGAGATGACGTTCATCACCCATGGGGAGGGCGGCGGGCCCGAGGTGCTGGTTCCTGCGCGCGGCCCCCTGCCGCGGCCGGGGCCGGATGAGGTGCTGATCCGCGTGCTCGCGGCCGGGGTGAACCGGCCGGACGTGCAGCAGCGCAAGGGCCTCTATCCCCCGCCGCCCGGCGCCAGTCCGGTGATCGGCCTCGAGGTCGCCGGCGAGGTCGTCGCCGTGGGGGCCGAGGCGCGCCGTTACAAGCCGGGTGACCGGGTCTGCGCCCTGGCCAATGGCGGCGGCTATGCTGAGTACTGTACCGCGCCCGAGGCGCAGACCCTGCCCTGGCCGTCGGGGTTCGACGCCATCCGCGCGGCGGCGCTGCCGGAGACCTATTTCACCGTCTGGGCGAACCTGTTCGGCCATGGCCGGCTGAAGGCGGGCGAGACGGTGCTGATCCATGGCGGCACCTCCGGCATCGGCGTCACCGCCATCCAGCTCGCCAAGGCCTTCGGTGCGCGTGTCCTCGCCACGGCCGGCAGCGACGAGAAATGCGCCGCGATGCTGAAGCTCGGCGCCGATGCCGCGATCAACTACCGGACCCAGGACTTCCTTGAGGAGGTGCGCCGCCTGACCGACAAGGAGGGCGTGGACGTGCTGCTCGACATGGTCGGCGCCGCCTACTTCCAGCGCAACCTGCGCTGCATGGCGAAGGACGGCCGGCTGGTCATCATCGCCTTCCTGCAGGGACATGAGGCGGAGAAGGTGGACCTGCGGCCGATCATGCTGAAGCGCCTGACCGTGACCGGCAGCACCATGCGCCCGCGCACCACCGCCGAGAAGGGCGCGATCGCCGCCGAGCTGGAGGCCAGGGTCTGGCCGCTGCTGGCGCGGGGCGAGAGCGGGCCGCTGATCCACAAGGTCTTCCCGCTCGCCGAGGCCGCGGCCGCGCATGCCCTGATGGAGAGCAGCACACACATCGGCAAGATCATGCTGGCGGTCGCCGACCACTGACCTGCGGATGCTCCGCCTCGCCGATCTCCGGCTCCTCCTCATCGCCGTCACCCTCTTCGGAGGCGCCTGGCCGATCACCAAGGCGGCGCTGGCGGATGCCACGCCGCTCTGGTTCGCGGTCTCCCGCACGCTGCTCGGCGCGCTGGTCGCCGGGGTGGCGCTGCTGATCCTGCGCCGGCTGCGCCTGCCGGCGCGGAGCGACTGGCCGGCGGTGCTGGCGGTCGGCCTGCTGCAGCTCGGCGGCTTCTTCGCGCTCAGCCATCTGGCCGTGGCGCTGGTTCCAGCCGGGCGGACCGCCGTGCTGGCCAATGTGACCATCTACTGGCTGGTGCCGCTCTCGGTCCTGGTGTTGCACGAGCAGATCTCGCCCGGGCGCTGGCTGGCGGCGGGGCTGGGGCTGGCCGGCGTCGCCGCCCTGGCGGGCCCCTGGGCGGTGGACTGGGGCGAGCCGGGCGTGCTCCTCGGCCACGGCATGCTCGTGCTGGCGGCGCTGCTCTGGTCCTGCGCCATCATCGTCACCCGCCGGGTGCCGCCCCGCGCGACCATGCTGGAGAACCTGCCCTGGTGCTTCCTGCTGGGCGGGACGGTCCTGGTGCCGATGGCGCTGCTGATGGAGCCGGGGGGCGGCATCGGCCCCGGCGCCTGGCCGCATGCGCTGGCCGTCGGCTGCATCGTCGCGCCGCTCGGCACCTGGGCGGTGATCGAGGCCGGCCGGAGGTTGCCGGGCGCGGTCTCCTCCGTGGGCTTCCTGCTGGCGCCGGCGATCGGCGTCATCGTCTCCACGCTCTGGCTGGGCGAGCCGTTGGGGATGGACGTGATCATCGGCGGGCTGCTGATCGGCAGCAGCGTGATCGTCGCCACGCGCGGGTGAGGGGGGAGCGATGCGGTTGCGGAGCGTCGGCATGGGAGAGGGCGGCACGCCTCTGGTCCTGCTGCACGGGCTGTTCGGGCAGGCGCAGAATTTCGCCGGGGTGCAGAGGGCGCTGGCGGCCTCGCGCCGCGTCCTGGCGCTGGACCTTCGCAACCATGGCGCCTCGCCGCACGATGCGGAGATGAGCTATCCCGCCATGGCCGCGGATGTGGCGGAGACCCTGGCGGCGGAAGGCGCCACCCCGGCCATTCTGCTCGGGCACTCCATGGGCGGCAAGGTGGCGATGACGCTGGCGCTGACCCGCCCGGACCTCGTCGCCCGGCTGGTCGTCGTGGACATCGCGCCGGTGGACTATCCACCGGCCTTCCGGCCCTATGCCGAGGCCATGCTGGCCCTGCCGCTGACCCCCGGCCTGACGCGGCGACAGGCGGATGCCGGCCTCGCGGCCGCCATTCCCAGTCCCGGCGTGCGGGGCTTCCTGCTGCAAAACCTGGACCTGGGCGGCGCCGTCCCGGCCTGGTGCAACGGCCTGGCGCAGACCGCCGCGGCGCTGTCCGTGATCGAGGCCGCGCCGCCCTGCTCCGACGGCGCCGGCTATCCCGGCCCGACGCTGATCATGGCGGGCGAGACCTCGGATTACATCCGCGCCGAGCACCGCCCCCTGTTCCGCACGCTGTTTCCGGCGGCGCGCTTCGCCACCGTGAAGGGCGCCGGCCATTGGGTCCATGCGGAGAGGCCGGAGGGCTTCCTCGCCGCGCTGGGCGCCTTCCTCGACTGAGAACCCGCCGGGCGCCGAGGCGGCCCGGCCGGCGCCTCAGGCCGCCGCGGCGGGCATCTCCCGCAGCAGCTTGTCGAGGGTCAGCGGATAGTCGCGCAGGCGCACGCCGGTCGCGTTGTACACCGCGTTGGCGACCGCCGCGCCGACGCCGCAGATGCCGAGCTCGCCGATGCCCTTCGCCTTGATGGGGGAAGATTTGTCGTCCTCCTCCTGCAGGAAGATCACGTCCATATGCGGGATGTCGGCATGCACCGGCACCTGGTACTCGGCCAGGTCGTGATTGATGAACAGGCCGTGCCGGCGGTCCACCACCGCCTCCTCCATCAGCGCCGCGCCGATGCCCATGGTCATGCCACCCAGGCACTGGCTGCGCGCCGTCTTGGGGTTCAGCACCCGGCCGGCGGCGGCGACGCTGAGCATGCGGCGGATGCGGATCTCCGCCGTGTCGGCATCCACCGCGACCTCGCAGAAATGCGCCCCGAAGCTCGCCTGGGCATACTTCTCGCTGAGGTCGCCGAACTCGATGCCGGCCTCGGCCACCAGCCCCTCGGCTCCGGTGATATCCGCCAGGGCGATGCGCCGGTTGCCGGCGCGGATCCCGCCATCCTCGAAGACGGCGTCATCGGCGTTGAAGCCGGCCTTGCGCGCGATCATGCCTCGCAGCTCCGCCGCCGCGGCGTAGACGCCGGCACCGGAGCTGTTCGCCCCCCAGGAGCCGCCGGAGCCGGAGGCCTTCGGAAAGTCCGTGTCGCCCAGCCGCACCGTCACCGCCTCGAGCGGCAGGCCCAGCATCTCGGCGGCCACCTGCGCCAGGATGGTGTAGCTGCCGGTGCCGATATCGGTCATCTGCGTCTCGACGGTGAGTTGACCCTGGCCGTCGAGGCGCAGCCGCGCCTGGGAGGGCTGCGCGAGGTTGGGCCGCACGGCGGCGGCGACGCCGAGGCCGATCCGCCAGCGCCCCTCGCGCCGCAGGCCCGGCGCGGTGCGCTTCTCCCAGCCGAAGCGTTCCGCGCCGACACGGAGGGATTCGACCAGCTTGCGGCTGGAGAAGGGCTTCGCCGGACCTTCCTCCGGAGCGTATCCGACGTCGTTGCGCACCCGCAGCTCGATGGGGTCCATGCCGAGCTTCTCGGCCAGCTCGTCCATGGCGCATTCCAGCGCCAGAAGGCCGACCGCCTCGCCGGGCGCCCGCATCGAGCCGGCGAAGGGAAGATCGAGCGTGGCGAGGCGGTTGCGCGTCATGCGGTTCTCGCCGGCATAGAGCAGGCGGGTCTGGCTGGAGGCCTCCTCGGCGGTGCCGCCGCTCTCCTGGTCGCCCGACCAGCTTTCATGCGCGATGGCGACGATCCGCCCGTCCTGCTCGGTGCCGATGCGGAGGCGCTGGATGGTCGCGGCGCGATGGGTCGTGTGGTTGAAGATCAGCGGCCGGCTGAGCGCCACCTTGACGGGCCGGCCGAGCAGCCGTGCCGCCAGGGCGGACAGAACGGCATCGGCATAGACCTCCAGCTTGGAGCCGAAGCCACCGCCGACATACCGGCTGACGACACGCAGCTTCTCCTGCGGCATCCTCAGCGTCGCGGCGACGCCTTCCTGCGCCCAGTGCATGATCTGGTGCGAGGTGAAGAGGGTCAGGGTGTCGCCCTCCCAGAGGGCCATGCTGGCATGGGGCTCCATCATCGCCTGCGACTGGTCGGGCGTCGTGTAGGTGACGTCGAGGGTCACCGGCGCCCGGGCGTAGCCGGCCTCGAAGTCGCCGACATCGGTGCGCGGTGGCGTCTGGCCGGACTCCGGCAGCTTGGCCTGGTCGCGCTCCTCGGCCAGGTCGTAATGCCCCGGTGCCGCGTCATAGGCGATGTCGATCAGCGCCGCGGCCGCGCGCGCTTCCTCCAGGCTCTCGGCGACGACGAGGGCGACGGCCTGGCCATGATGCAGGATCTCCGGCCCCTGGAGCTGCGGCGCCGCGTAGTCGCTGTCCTCGCCCTGCTCGGGCGCGTTCTCATGCGTCAGGACCAGCAGCACGCCCGGCGCGGCCTCCGCGGCGCGGCGGTCGATGCGGGCGATGCGCCCCTTGCCGATGCTGGCGCCGAGGATCCAGCCATAGGCCGCGCCGGGCGCCTCCGCATGGTACTCATAGGCATAGGGCGCGCGGCCCGACACCTTCAGCGGCCCGTCGATGCGGTCGCGCGGCTGGCCGAGGACGCGGCCACGGTCGGACGGGTTGGGGCCGGCGGGCGTGTCGAACTTCATCGCTCTTCTCCTCGGCCCTGCCGGGCCTGCGCCAGCACGCCGGCGAGGGTCCGCCGCAGCAACGGCAGCTTGTAGGCGTTCTGCCTGGTCGGACGGGCGCCCCGCAGCACCGCCTCGGCGGCCGCCTCGGCATCCCCGCCATCGGCCAGCCGGTCCTCCGCCTCCGCGACGCGCCAGGGCTTGTGCGCGACGCCGCCGAAGGCGAGGCGCGCCGAGGCGATGCCACCCCCCGAGGCACCCTGGCCGGGATGGACCACGGCGGCCACCGACACGCTGGCGAAGGCATAGGAGGCGCGGTCGCGCACCTTCCGGTAGAGGTGGATGCCGCCCGCCGGCGGCGGCAGGGTCACGGCGGTGATGAACTCGCCATGCCGCAGCACGGTCTCGACCTCGGGCGTGTCGCCGGGGAGGGTATGGAAGTCGGCGATCGGGATCCGGCGGGCCGCGCCCTCGGCGTCGATGGTCTCCACCACGGCATCAAGCGCCCGCATGGCCACGGCCATGTCGGAGGGATGCGTCGCGATGCAATGCTCGCTGGTGCCCAGGATGCCGAGGTTGCGGCTGAAGCCGCCGATGGCGCCGCAGCCCGAACCCGGTCGCCGCTTGTTGCAGGGCATGGCCGGATCGTAGAAGTACGGGCAGCGGGTGCGCTGCAGCAGGTTGCCCGCGGTGGTCGCCTTGTTGCGCAACTGCCCGGAGGCGCCGGCGACAAGGGCGCGCGACAGCACGGCATAGTCGCGCCGGACGCGCGGATCGGCGGCCAGGTCGGTGTTGCGCACCAGCGCGCCGATCCGCAAGCCCCCTTCCGGAGTCTCCTCGATGCGGTCGAGGCCGAGTCGGTTGACATCGACCAGGTGCCTCGGCGCCTCGATCTCCAGCTTCATCAGGTCGAGCAGGTTGGTGCCGCCAGCGATGAAGCGGGCCTCGGGATTGCGGGCGACGGCGGCGGCGGCGGCGGCCGGGCTCTCCGCCCGCTCGTAGGTGAAGGCCCTCATGCGCCCTGTTCCTGGACTTCGCGGATGGCCTCGATGATGTTGGGATAGGCGGCGCAGCGGCAGATGTTCCCGCTCATGCGCTCGCGCAGCTCCGCCTCGTCGAATTCGATCCGCTCCAGATCCTCCGTGACATGGCTGGGAATGCCGGCCCGGATCTCCTCCAGCACCGCGATCGAGGAGCAGATCTGGCCGGGCGTGCAATAGCCGCACTGGAAGCCGTCGTGCCTGACGAAGGCGGCCTGCATCGGGTGCAGCGCCTCGGGCGTGCCGAGGCCCTCGATGGTGGTGACGCTGTCGCCCTCATGCATCACGGCGAGCGTCAGGCAGGCGTTGATGCGCCGCCCGTTCACCAGCACCGTGCAGGCGCCGCACTGGCCGTGATCGCAGCCCTTCTTGCTGCCGGTCAGGCGCAGATGCTCGCGCAGCGCGTCCAGCAGGGTGACCCGTGGATCGAGCCGTAGGCTGCGTTCCTCGCCATTCACCGTCAGGCGCAGGTCCAGGCGGGGCGCGGCGGCGGAGCCCGCCGCCATGGAGGCCTCGCTCGTCATCGCCGACCCCGGCGCCTGCCGGCGCGGCGCGGCATGCGCGTCATCGATCATGCTTCTCGTCCCTGTCTCGCGAAGGCCCGCGGGCGCGCGGACCGCCACGCCATGGCGCGCCCGGGCGGGGGCGCGGTCCCTTGGCGATGGGCTGACCTGGTGGCAGGCCGGGTCAGCGCCGATGCGAGCTATAAACCCTCATGCGGGACGAGGTTTCCGGCCGCCGGCCAGGTCGGCCCGGATCCTGGCTCAGATCGCGGCGGGCGTCTTGAAGCGGCCTTCCTTGGCGAGATCGGCGGCGCGCCACAGATACCACGCGGCGGCCGAGCGGTACGGCGCCCAGGCCAGGCCGATCTCGGCCAGGGCCTTCGGCTTCGGCTGCGCCTCCAGCCCGGCGGCCAGGCGATAGCCCTCGCGGACGCCGAAATCGTCCACCGGCAGGATGTCGGGCCGGCCGAGGGTGAAGATCAGCAGCATCTCCACCGTCCAGCGCCCCACGCCGCGCAGCGCCACCAGCCGCTGGATCAGCTCCTCATCCGACAGGCGCGCCGCAGCGGCGCGGCTCGGCACCAGGCCGCCCACGGACTTCAGCGCGATGTCACGGATCGCCGCCTGCTTGGCGCCCGAGAAGCCGCAGCCGCGGATGGCGTCCTCGGGCAGGGCCAGCACGCCCTCGGCATGCGGGAAGTCCTGGCCGGGAAACAGCGCGATCAGGCGGTTCAGCATGGCTTCGGCGGCGCGGCCATGCACCTGCTGATGCGCGATCGCCCGCACCAGCGCCTCATAGGGCTCGCGCCGCAGCGGCTTCAGGGTCATGGCGCCGACCTGGCGGATCACCGGCCCGAGGACCGGGTCCGTGGCGAGGTGGGCGCGGGCGGCGCGGGGCGCCAGTCCGCGGGCCGGGCGGCTCGGCGGGCGCATCAGCGGAAGAACAGGGTGGGCAGGGCGGTGGTCAGCGCGGGCATGTAGGTGATCAGCATCAGGCAACAGAGGATCACGGCGATGAAGACGAAGAGATAGCGCATCATGGCCTCGATGCCGCAACCCGCCACCTGCGCCGCGGCGAAGAGATTGACGCCGAAGGGCGGCGTGATCATGCCCAGCGCCAGATTGACCACCATGACGGTTCCGAAATGCACGCCGTCGATGCCGAGGCGCTGCGCCGCATCGGCCAGGATCGGCGCCAGCACGATGATGCTGGCGCTGGTCTCGACGAACATGCCGACGATGAAGAGGAAGACATTGACGCCGAAGAGGAAGCTATTGCCGTTGTCGAAGGTCTCCACCAGCCAGGCGGCGGCGGCGTCCGGCACGCCCTGCCGGTTCAGCAGATAGGAGAACAGCGCCGCGCAGGCGATGATGAACAGGATCACCGAGGAGGAGATCACCGACTTGCGCAGGATCGGGTAGAGGTCGCGCCAGGACAGCTCGCGGTGCAGGAACATGCCGACCAGCACCGCGTAGAAGACCGCGACCACGCTCGCCTCGGTCGGCGTGGTCACGCCGCCATAGATGCCGCCCAGCACCACGACCGGCATGAGCAGGGCGAAGCCGGCCTGGCGGAGCGCGGCGAGGAAGGGCAGGCGGCCATCGCCGTCATGCTTGCCCCAGCCCTGGATGCGGCACCAGACCAGCACGGTGCCGACCAGCGCCATGGCCACCAGCGCTCCCGGCACGAAGCCCGCCAGGAACAGTTCGGGGATCGAGACCTGCGTGGCGACGCCGTAGAGAATCATCGGGATCGAGGGCGGGATGATGACGCCGAGTTCCGCCGCGGTGGCCTGCAGGGCGGCGGCGAAGCCGATCGGATAGCCGTGCCTGACCAGCGCCGGGATCATGATGGTGCCGATGGCGAAGGTGGTGGCGACGGAGGAGCCGCTGATCGCCGCGAAGATCATGCAGGTGACGATGCAGGTGGCGGGCAGGCCACCCTGCACGCCACCGACCATGGACTTGGCGAACTCGACCAGCCGGCGACTGATCCCGCCCACATCCATCAGGTTGCCGGCCAGGATGAAGAAGGGGATGGCGGCAAGAGGGAACCTGTCGAGCGCCACGAAGATCTGCTGCGCCGCCACGATCAGGGGGAAGCGCGTCCAGCCCTCGATGCCGATGATGGCGGCGAGGCCGATGGCCACGGCAACGGGAATGCCGATGGCGAAGCCGACGAGCATGACGCCGAGCATGGCGCTGGTCATACGGCGTTCTCCAGCTCGGTCGAGCGGTGGTCCAGGAAATGCCCCAGCGCGCCCAGGATGGCGAGGAGGGCGCCCGCCGGGATGGCGGCGTAGCCCCAGGACATCGGCACCTCGAGCCCGGCCATCTCCTGGAACCGCACGCGCAGCGCCATGCTCCAGCCGAACCAGAACAGCACGCCCATCAGCAGCCAGTTGGCGAAGAGCGCCACCGCCTGAAGCCCGCGCCGCAGCGCCCCATGGCTGTAGCGGTGCGCCACGTCGATGCTGACCAGGGCGCCGGCGCGCAGCGCCATGGCCAGGCCCAGCATGGCCATCCAGATCAGCGCCGTCCGCACCAGGGCCTCGCTCCAGATGGCCGGCGTCCCGGTCGCGAAGCGGGCGATGACCTGCCACAGCCCGGCGAAACAGGCGACGACCAGGGCCAGGCTGGCCAGGAGGGCGGCGAGCCCGATGCCGATCCGGTCGATGCTCAGGATCGCGCCGCGGGTCGCCGGGGCGGAGCGGCCGATCCAGAGGGCCAGCAGGGTTCCGAGGAAGCTGGCCACGCCTATGACCTGAAGGGGTATGCTGTTCACGTCCGCGCTGGTCCCGGGCGTGTCTGGATCGCCGCGTTCGGCTGGAGCATGGGTGGGGTCCCGGAGGATCATGGCGGAGGAGGCGGACCGCCCGGCGGCCGGGCGGCACGGTCGGTCAGGGCTGCGGCTTCCAGTCGCGCAGGCGCTTCAGCAGCCCGGCGTCGAGATCCTTCTCGTACTGGGCGAAGGCGGTGGCGAGGGCGCCCTGGAACTGCTCGGTGTCGATGCGGGTCACCACCGTCATGCCGCGCCGGCGCAGCTCATCGATGCCACTCTGTTCATCGGTGCTGACCTTGGCGCGGTTGGCGTCGCGCGCCGCGCGGGCCGCGTCCATGAAGAGGGCCTTGTCCGCGGCATTGAGCCCGTTCCACAGCGCCGGCGAGCCGATCAGCAGGGCCGGCGAGTAGACATGGCCGGTCAAGGTCAGGAACTTCTGCACCTGGTTGATGTTGTTGGCGACGATGACCGGGATCGGATTCTCCTGGCCGTCCACCGTGCCCTGCTGCAGGGCCGGGATCAGCTCGGAGAAGGCCATCGGCGTCGGCAGCGCGCCCAGGGTGGAGAAGGCGCGCATGTGCACCTGGTTCTCCATGGTGCGGATCTTCAGGCCACGGATGTCGGCCGGGGTCTGGACCTCATGGCGGCTGTTGGTCAGATGCCGGAAGCCGTTCTCCATCCAGATGATGCCGACCAGCCCGCGGGCCGGGAACTTCGCCAGGATGTCCTGCCCGATCTGCGAGTCGAGCGCGCCGCGCGCATGGGCGTAGTCCCGGAACAGGAAAGGCACATCCACCGTCCGCACCTCGGGGACGAAGTTGCCGACGGGGCCGGTGGAGGTGATGGTCAGATCCAGCGTGCCGATCTGCACGCTCTCGATCATCTCGCGCTCATTGTCGTTGCGCTGGATGGTGACGCGGTAGCGGCCGTTGGAGGCCTTCTCCAGGCTCTCCTTGAAGGCCATGGCGCCGGCGCCGTAATGGCTGTTGGCGGTGGGCAGCGGGTGCTGCAGGGTCAACTGAGTCTGCGCCGCGGCCGGCGTGACGGCCGACAGCCCCGCGACGAGCCCGGCAGCGAGTGCCGCGCGGCGAATGATGCCCATGATCATGATCCTCCCTTGTCCCCGGTTCGCCCCGGACCGCCTTGGAGGTCCCTTCTAGGGGAGGCCCTGCCGCCTTTCAATCTGTTGCGGCGGAGCCGCGCGAATGATCTGATTGCTGCGGTACACGGGGTGGGGAAAGACGAGTCTTGCGCGCGGTAGGCATGAAGGCCCCAGGGTGAGGCAGGGTCCGGGTGAGGAAGCCCCCTACATCCAGCGCGGCACCCCCGCCTTCCGTCGCACCAACCTGGCCTTCCTCTGCGCCGGCTTCGCCACCTTCGCGCTGCTCTACGTGGCGCAGCCGCTGCTGCCGGCCTTCTCCGAGGCCTTCGGGGTCAGTCCGGCCGCGGCGAGCCTGTCGCTCTCCCTGCCGACAGCGGTGATGGCCGTCTGCATGCTGGTGGCCAGCGCCGCCTCCGAGGCGCTGGGCCGCAAGCCGGTCATGGTCGCCTCCGTCATCGCCTCCGCCCTGCTGACGCTGGCCGCCGCGGCGGCGCCGGGCTGGAGCAGCTTCCTGGCGCTGCGCGTGCTGCTCGGCATCGCCCTGTGCGGCCTGCCCGCCGTCGCCATGGCCTTCATCGCCGAGGAGGTCGACCCGCGCTCCAGCGGCTATGCCATGGGCCTCTATGTCAGCGGCACGGCCATGGGCGGCATGCTGGGCCGCGTGGGGGCCGGCCTGCTGCTGGACTGGGGCGGCTGGCGCTGGGCGGTGGGGGGCGTCGGCGCCCTCGGCCTGGTTTCGGCGCTGGTCTTCTGGTGGTGCCTGCCGGCCTCGCGCCGCTTCGTGCCGCGGCCCCTGGCCTGGCGCGGGCTGGCCGCCGGCTTCGCGCTGCACCTGCGGGATGGCGGCATGCGGCTGCTCTTCCTGCTGGGCTTCCTGTTCATGGGCAGCTTCATCACCGTCTACAACTACATCGGATACCGCCTGCTGGCGCCGCCCTTCGCGCTCAGCCACGCGGGCGTCGCGCTGGTCTTCAGCATCTACCTGATCGGCATCGGCAGCTCCGCCCTGGTCGGCGGCCTGGCCGACCGCTTCGGCCGGCGGCGGGTGCTGTGGCTGACGGTGCTCGCCATGCTGGCCGGGCTGGCGCTGACCCTCTCCGGGGCCCTGCCGGTGATCGTCCTGGGGCTGGCGGTGCTGACCTTCGGCTTCTTCGGCTCGCATGCGATGGCCAGCGCCTGGGTCGGCCAATGGGGCGGGGCGGCACGTGCCCAGGCCTCCTCGCTCTATCTCTTCGCCTATTACATGGGCGCGAGCCTGCTCGGCCCGCTGGGCGGGCTGGCCTGGGAACGGGGCGGATGGGCGGGCGTGGCTGCCCTGCTCTCCGGCGGGCTGGCGGTGGCGCTGCTGGCCGCGCTGCGGCTGGGGCGCCTGCCGCAGCGCGGCTGAGATGGCCTGCCGCAGCGCGGCTGAGATGGCCCGCCGCCGCGCGGCTGAGGCGCCGCTTCCCTTCAGCCGCCGCGCGGCCCGAGCAGGATCAGCGCCGCCCCCAGCAGGCAGACGGCACCGCCGATCAGGTCCCAGCGGTCGGGCGCCACACCCTCGGCCAGCCAGAGCCAGAGCAGGGCCGTGGCGATATAGACCCCGCCATAGGCGGCATAGGCGCGCCCGGCCGCGGCGCTGTCCACCTGCGCCAGCAGCCAGGCGAACAGCAGCAGCAGGGCAAGGCCGGGCAGCAGCCAGAGCGCGCCGCGCCCGAGCCGCCACCAGGCCCAGACGGCGAAGCAGCCGCCGATCTCGGCCAGCGCCGCACCCCCGTACAGCAGCGCGGCGCGGACCATGCCCGGCTCAGCCGTGCCGGATGGCGATGGTCTTGAGCGAGGCGAAGCCGGCCAGGGCGGCGAAGCCCTTCTCGCGCCCATGGCCGCTGCGCTTGACGCCGCCGAAGGGCAGTTCCACGCCGCCGCCGGCGCCATAGTTGTTGATGAAGACCTGCCCGGCCCGGATCCCGCGCGAAAGGCGCATGGCGCGGCCGATATCGGCGGTCCAGACGCCGGCCACTAGTCCGAAGGGCGTGCCGTTGGCGATGGCCAGCGCCTCGGCCTCGTCGCTGAAGCGGATCGCCGTCAGCACCGGGCCGAAGACCTCCTCCTGCGCCAGCCGGTGATCGGGCGCGACATCGGCGAGCAGGGTGGGCGGCACGTAGAAGCCGCCCTCCGGCGCGTTGGAGGCGATGCGCCCCTGGCCGGCGAAGCTCAGCCCGTCGGCACGGGCGGCCTGCAGGAAGGACTTCACCCGCCTCTGCTGATCGGCGTTCACCACCGGGCCGAGGTCGAGGTCACGCTCGGCCGGGCCGGCCTCCAGCCGCCCGAAGCGCGCCGAGAGATCGGCGACGAGGCGGTCGAAGACCGGCGCCTGGATCAGCACGCGCGAGCCGGCGGAGCAGGTCTGGCCGGCATTCTGGATGATGCCGTTCATCACCGTGGCGGCGGCGGTGTCGAGGTCCGCATCCTGGAAGACGATCTGCGGGCTCTTGCCGCCCAGCTCCAGCGTCACCGGGATGGTGTGCTTCGCCGCGGCCGACTGCACCAGCGTGCCGACCTCGGGGCTGCCGGTGAAGGAGACATGCGCGATGCCCGGATGCGCCGTCAGCGCCGCGCCGGCCTCCTCGCCAAGGCCGGTGACGACATTCCAGACGCCCTCGGGGAAGCCCGCCTCGGCGGCCAGCCGCGCCAGCATCAGCGAGGAGAGCGAGGCGTCCTCGGCCGGCTTCAGCACGCAGGCATTGCCCATGGCGAGCGCCGCGCCGACCGAGCGGCCGACGATCTGCATCGGGTAGTTCCACGGCACGATATGGCCGGTGACGCCATGCGGCTCCCACAGCGTCATGACCGTCATGCCGTCGGCATAGGGGATGGTGTCGCCATGCATCTTGTCGGCGCTGCCGCCGTAGAACTCGAAGTAGCGGGCGCAGGCGGTGGCGTCGGCGCGGGCCTGGCGGATCGGCTTGCCGACATCCTGGCTCTCGGCCTGCGCCAGGGCCTCGGCGTCGCGCAGGATCAGCGCCGCCAGCCGGCCGAGCAGCCGGCCGCGCTCCGTGGCCGACAGGCGGCCCCAGGGGCCGTCGAGTGCCGCCTGCGCCGCGCGCACGGCGGCATCGATCTCCGCCGCGCCGCCCCGCGCGAGCTGTGCCATGACGCCGCCATCCGAGGGGTTGATGACGGGGATCATCCGCTCGGCGGCGACCTCGCGGCCGTTGATCCAGTGTCCATGAGTCTGCATGGCGTGCCCCTCCGATCTTTCGCGGGGAGGGTTTACGCCTTCGGTGGCAGCGGGCAAGCCCGCACGGGCGGCGGCGGCGGGCAAGCCCGCGGGGCCGTCATCGGCGCCCTCATCGAGCAAAGGCGAGCCACCCCCAGCCCATCAGCACCACGGCCAGCATGGAGGGCAGCAGCAGGCGCCAGATCTGCGCCGGCCGCGTGCCGTCGGCGAGCAGGCCGCAGATCATCGCCGTGACGCCGAAGCTCATGCCGGCCGCCGCCGCCCCGGCCGAGTTGTGCAGCCCGCCGGCGAAAGCCGGCATCAGGCCGGCCGCCTGGCCCAGGGCCGCCTGCACCGGCATCAGCGCCGCGTTGGAGCCGACATTGCTGCCGGTGACCATGCCGGAGACGAAGCCCAGCGGCGGAATCGCATAGGCGGCGAAAGGGCCGAGCGCGCCCGCCGCCGCCTCGGCCAGGGCCGTGGCGACGCCCGCGCCGGCCAGCCAGCGGCCGAGCACGACATAGAGGATCATCGCCACCACCGGCCGCCGCGCGCGCTTCAGCGTGTCGACCAGGGCCGCGCCGGCGCCGAGAGGGCGGAGCGCCAGCAGCAGCAGCGCCACCGTCCAGAGCACCACCGCCACATGCGTGATTGGCAGGGGCGGCAGGTCCGGCCAGGGATGAAGGGCCGGGGCGCCGTGCCAGGATCGGGCCAGCAGCAGCGCGGCGGTCAGCCCCGCCCAGGGCGCCAGCATGGTCAGCGCGCGCCGCCAGCCGGCCGGACCGCGCGGCGGGTCGAGCCGCCAGAGCACCCAGAGCAGGGGCAGGCCGGCGGCCAGGATGCCGGCGGTCTCGAAGGGCAGCGCCAGGTTGGCCAGCAGCAGCAGCCCGGCCAGGAGCAGCATCAGCAGGAGCTGGGCCAGCTTCTCCCGCCCCGGCACCGGCACGCCGGCGCGGGCGGAGAGGCGCCAGAAGAGCGGCGTCAGGGCCAGCAGCCAGAGCACGTGCGGCCCGGCCGTGGCCAGGGCGAGGGCCTGTGGCGGCACGCCGATCAGCGCCGCGCCCAGCGCCGTGCCCGGGCCGAGGCCGCCCCAGGGCACCAGGGTCAGTGCCAGCAGCGCCAGCGCCCCCGCCGGCGCGCCGCCGAGGCCCATGCGGCGCAGCCCGGCCAGCGCGAAGACGGCGCCCACCGCGAAGCCGGTGACGCTTTCGACGAAGGCCCCGCCCAGCAGCGTGGCGGCGAAGACGCGCCGGGGCGAGAGGGTGAGGCTCGCCTCCTCCGCCGGGGCGAGGCGGGTCACCGCCATGTGGAAGAGCAGGCCGCCCGCCAGCACGCCGACGGGCTGCATCGCCAGATAGATCGCGCGCAGGGTCTCCCAGGCCAGGAAGCCCGGCGCCAGGCCGGGTTGCGGCAGGGTGAGCAGCACCGCCGGCAGGCTGGCCGCCAGCCCCGCCAGGCAGGCCAGGGCCGGGCCGGCGCGGCCGGAGATCAGCAACAGCAGGAGCAGGAGGAGCGGCGCGGCTTGCAGCAGGAGGAGCATGGGGCGCCCATCCTCGGCCAGGGGCGGGCCGGGCGCCAGAGGGACGCGCCAGAGGGACGCGCCAAGGGGACGCGCCAAGGGGCGTGCGCGAAAGGGGGGGCGTTGCCGCGCCCGCAGCCAGCCGTCATCCTGGCGCCACGCGGCACCGGCCCCGCTTCGGCCCCCGTTTCAGCCCAGGACGGCGAGGCCACCGGCCCGCCGCGGCTCAGAGGAGGAAATCATGTCCCTGTCCCTGGTGGCTCCGCGCAAGCTGCTCATCGGCGGCGGCGCGCTGACGCAACTGCCGCAGCTGCTGCGCGAGTTCGGCCTGTCGCATCCGCTGGTCGTCACTGATCCTTGGATCGTCTCCTCCGGCATGATCGACCGGGTGCTGGCGCCGCTGGCGGCGGCGGGCATCGCCGCCAAGGTCTTTTCCGACACCGTGGCCGACCCGACCGACACGGTGGTGGAAGCGGGAGTCGCGGCACTGCGCCAGGGGCATTTCGACTGCCTGATCGGCTTCGGCGGCGGCAGCCCGATGGACACGGCCAAGGCCATGGCCATCCTGGCGGCGGCGCAGCCCGGCCAGCATATCCGCGCCTTCAAGGTGCCGGCCGCCGCCGATCGCGCCGCCCTGCCGGTGCTCTGCGTGCCCACCACCGCCGGCACCGGCAGCGAGGCGACGCGCTTTACCGTCATCACCGACACTGCGCGGGACGAGAAGATGCTGATCGCCGGACTGGGCGCGCTGCCGCTCGCGGCGCTGGTGGATTACGAGCTGACCTTCAGCGTGCCGCCGCGCATCACCGCCGATACCGGGATCGACAGCCTGACCCATGCGCTGGAGGCCTATGTCTCGCACCGCGCCAATCCGCTGGCCGATCTCTATGCCGCGGCGGCGATGAAGCTGATCGCCCGGCACCTGCGCGTGGCCTATGCCGATCCGCAGAACCCGGCGGCACGGGCCGGGATGATGGAGGGGGCCACGCTGGCGGGGCTGGCCTTCTCCAACAGCTCGGTGGCGCTGGTGCATGGGATGAGCCGGCCGGTCGGCGCCCATTTCCACGTGCCGCACGGCCTGTCCAACGCCATGCTGCTGCCGGCGGTCACCGCCTTCGGTTTGCAGGCGGGGCTGTCCCGTTATGCCGAGGCGGCACGGATCATGGGGCTGGCCGAGGCGGGCACGCCGGACGCGGCCGCCGCCCAGGCCCTGCTGCGGGAGTTGCGGGCGCTCAACCAGGAGCTGGGCGTGCCGAGCCCGCGCCAGTTCGGCATCGCGCCCGAGGCCTGGGAGGCGGCGCTGCCGGTCATGGCGGAGCAGGCCCTGGCCTCCGGCAGTCCGGCCAACAACCCGCGCGTGCCGACGGCGCCGGAGATCATCGCCCTCTATCGGGAGGCCTTCGGGCCGGGCTGAAGCGGCGGTGCCTCAGGCGGGGCGGCGGGCCAGCCGGGCGCCGGCGCGCCGCGCCGCCACCCAGGCCGGCAGAACCTGGGCGGGCAGCGGGCGGCCGATGGCATAGCCCTGGGCATTGTCCGCCCCCGCCCGCGCCACGGCGCGCCACAACCGGCTGTCCGAGACCCCCTCGGCGGTGACGGTCATGTGGCGGTTGTGGGCCAGGGTGATGAGGCGCTCGACCTCGGCGCGGGCGCGCCGGCTGCCAGGCATGGCGCCGACCAGATGGCGGTCCAGCTTGATGCCGGCGAAGGGCAGCTCGATCAGCTGGGCGCGGTCCTCCTCCAGGCCCATGTCGTCGATCAGCACCGGGTGGCCGGCGGCCTGCAGTCGCAGCAGCGCCTGCCGCAGCGCCGAGCGGTCGCGCACCGGCGTGGTCTCGGTCAGCTCCAGCACCAGGGCCGAGGGCGGGAAGCCGCTGGTCTGCTGCAGGCGCCGCAGGGCCCCCAGCACGTCGCGCTGCAGCAGCACATCGAGCGGCAGGTTCAGGCTCAGCGCGGCGCCGATCCGCATCGGCGCCGGGGCCAGCTCGTTGAAGGCCGCCCGGGCCACGGCCAGGGAGAGGGCGCGGGTCTGGCCGCTGCGCTCGGCCAGGGGCACGAAGGCATCGGGGCTGAGCGGCGTGTCGTCCCGCCGCTGCCAGCGGGCCAGGCCTTCCAGCAGGACCGGGCGCTGGTCGGCGATGCGGAAGACCGGCTGATACCGCACCGTGATCTCGCCGCGCTCCAGGCCCCGCTCCAGCTCGCGCGGGTCGTCCGTCGGCACCTGCAGCTTCTCGGCCGCGAGGCGGCGCAGGGCCTGGGCGACGACATGCGGGCGGGGCGCGGCCACGGCCACGCCGGCCGGCGGGATGGGGCTTCCCTCCTCCTGGATCAGGACGATGCCCGTGGGGGAGAACGGATCGGCGGCGGCGGCGAGCAGGGTGGGCAGATGCTCGCCGGCGGCGGCGGCCTCGCAGATCATGTGCCGGGGCGGCGTCGAGACGCCGAAGAGGCGCGCCAGGGCCTCATGGCCATCCGGAACCACCACCGGGGGCCGCGTGCGCAGATCCTCGGCGACGGTGTGCGCCAGTTCGATCAGGCGGAGGTCCCGCGCCAGGACGAGCAGCGTCGGTATGCCGTCTCCGGTCGTGGGCTGTAACCTGATCGCCATAAACGCTCCTCCCGGCAGCCGTCAGAAGCGATGTGCCGGTCTCGGTGATCTATGGTTACTTTTGTCCAAACTCAAAGGATTGTCTCATATTTTTGATTAAATTTTGGCCGAATTGAGCGGTAGAGTGGCACGACCCGGCATGGACTGCCTAAGCCCTAAGGGGTAGGGCCCCACTGCTCAACTGCGGCGTGCGAGGGTTGGTTCCATTTCTGGCCGGAATGCCGGCCGCCGGAGTCGGGCCCGCGGCAGGCCGCCGCCGGGCCCTGACCCTGGTATCAGCGCCCCGGGCTGTGTTGCGGGGCGCGGGCCTGGGTGGCCGGGGCCTCGGTCCCCCGCCGCAACCGGTTCTCGCCCAGGAAGAGCAGGATCGGCGCCGCGATGAAGATCGAGGAGGTGGTGGAGGCGACGATGCCGAAGACCATGGTCCAGGCGAAGCCCGCCAGGGCGTCGCCCCCGAACAGCGCCAGCGGCAGCGCCGAGAGCAGCAGTGTCATCGAGGTGCCGATGGTGCGGTTCAGCGTCTCGTTGATCGACTTGTCGATCAGCTGCCGCAGCGGCATGGTCTTGTACTTGCGGAGATTCTCGCGCATCCGGTCGTAGACCACGACCTTGTCGTTGATCGAGAAGCCGATGATGGTCAGCACCGAGGCCACCGTGGTCAGGCTGAACTCGATCCGCGTGACCGCCAGGAAGCCGACAACCTTGGTGGTCTCCAGGATCAGCGTCGCGATGGCGCCGACGGCGAACTGCCATTCGAAGCGGAACCAGATATAGGCCATCATCGCCAGCATCGAGATGCCGAGCGCGATCAGGCTGTTCTGGAACAGCTCGGCGCTGACCCTGTTGCCGACCGCCTCGGTGCGCAGGATGCGCGCGCCCGGCGCCACCTGCTCCAGCGCGCCGCGCACGCCGTTCACCGCGCCCTGGGTGGCGCCCTCGTCACCCTGCACCGGCAGGCGCAGCAGCACCGTGCTGTCGTCACCGAACTGCTGCAGGCCGACATCGCCGAGGTTGAGCCCGCTCATGGTGGTGCGGAGGGTGGCGAGATCGGCCGGGCCCTGGGTTCGGATCTCCATGATGACGCCGCCGCGGAAGTCGATGCCCTTCTCCAGCCCGGGGTAGAAGGCCAGGACGAGCGAGAGGACGGAGATCACGGCGGAGAAAATGATCCCGATCACGCGGCCGCGCATGAAGGGGATGGCGGTGTCGTCCGGGACGATGCGGAACAGGGGGCGGGAGAGGAACATGCGGTGTGTCTTCCTCAGACCGGCAGGGCCTTGGGGCGGCGCGAGCGGTACCAGGCGGCGACCATCAGCCGCACCAGCACGGTGGCCGACCACATCGAGGCGATGGTACCGATCGCGACGGTCACGGCGAAGCCCCGCACCGGGCCGGAACCCAGCACGTAGAGGCAGGCCATGGCGATTAGATTGGTCAGGTTGCTGTCCAGGATGGTGCCGGAGGCCTTGGTGAAGCCCGCCTCCAGCGCGTTGATCGGCGTCCGGCCGGCGCGCACCTCCTCGCGGATGCGCTCGTTGATCAGGATGTTCGCGTCCACCGCCGTGCCGAGGGTCAGTACGATGCCGGCGATGCCCGGCAGGGTCAGCGTGGCGCCCAGCAGGGACAGGGCGGCCATCAGCAGCAGGATGTTCACCACCAGCGCCAGATTGGCGAACCAGCCGAACAGCCCGTAGGCCAGCCCCATGTAGCCGATGACGAAGACCGCGCCGACGCCGAGGCTGATCAGCCCGGCGCGGATGGCGTCCGCGCCCAGCTCCGGCCCGACCGTGCGCTCCTCCACCACCGTCAGCGGCGCGGGCAGGGCGCCGGCGCGCAGCAGCACGGCGAGGTCGTTGGCGGTGGCGGCGGTGAAGCTGCCGCTGATCTGGCCGCGCCCGCCGGTGATCGGCTCGTTGATGCGCGGCGCGGTGATCACCTTGTTGTCCAGCACGATGGCGAAGGGCTGGCCGACATTCTGCCGGGTGATCTCGGCGAAGCGCCGCGTGCCGATCGAATCGAAGCTGAAATTCACCACCCATTCGCCGGTCTGCGAATTCTGCCCGGCGCGGGCGTCGGTCAGGTTGGCGCCGTCCACCTCGATGCGCCGCCGCACGGCGATGCGCCCGCCGCCCTGCTCCATCTCTAGGAACTCGACGCCGGGGGGCGGCACGGCGGCCTGCGGATTGGCGCCCGCATCCACCAGCCGGAAGGTCATGCGCGCGGTGCGGCCGAGCAGCTCCTTGATCCGGTTCGGATCCTCGACGCCGGGCAGCTGCACCAGGATGCGGCTCGCCCCCTGGCGGGCGATCAGCGCCTCGGCCACGCCGGTCTCGTCCACGCGGCGGCGGACGATCTCGATCGACTGCTCGACGGCGCCGCTGGCGCGGGACTGCAGCGCGGCGTCGCTCAGCGTCGCGGTGATGGTGCCGTCGGCGGCGGAGGTCAGCGTCACATCGGGCGCGGTGGCGCCGCCGCCCACCGGGACGGGGGTGGCCAGTTCGCGCAGCGCCGCGAGCGCCGCCGGGATCTGCGCCGGATCGCGCAGGCGGAGCGAGAGGCGCTCATTGGCCGGATCGGCCTGCAGGTTCAGATAGCCGATATTGGCGGCGCGCAGCCGGGTGCGGGCGCTGTCGGCCAGGCTCTCCAGCCGCTCCCGCACCACCGCCCTCAGATCCACCTCCAGCAGCAGGTAGGATCCGCCGCGCAGGTCGAGCCCGAGGGAGATCTGCCGCGCCGGCAGCCAGGAGGGGATGGCGGAGCGGGGGACGAGATTGGGCAGCGTCAGCAGCACGCCCAGGAGGATGACGCCCAGAATGGTGGCGACCTTCCACCGTGCGAAATACAGCATGGCCGAGCGGGCCCCCCTCGTGCCCGCGGCGGCAGCCGGCCGGGGGCGAATGACGTCTCTGACAAGCGCGGTCTCTCAGGCTCCGGCGGGGCGGGCCCGCCGGAGCGGCGGAAAATGATGCGCCCGCGCCGCGCGCGCAACCCGTGTTGCGTTCCGCCACGCTCGCGCACCCGCTTTTGGCAAGGCGGGGCGGAGTCTGTACATCGCGTCCGATGGATCCGGGTTGGCGGGAAAGGCCATGGGCATGCTGAAGCTGGGCATTCTGGGGGCGGGGCATTTCGGGCGCTTCCACGCGCTGAAGGCGGCCAAGGCCGCATCCGGCGGGAGGGTCGCCTTCCTGGGCCTGGCCGATGCCAGCCCCGAGCGGGCGGCACAGGTCGCCGCCGAGGCCGGATGCCCCGTCCTGGCGCCGGCGGCGCTCCTGGCCGCGGCCGATGCGGTGATCATCGCCGCCCCCACCGCCTTCCACCACGAGCTTGCCACGGCCGCGCTCGCGGCGGGCTGTCATGTCTTCGTCGAGAAGCCGATCGCCGCCACGCTGGAGCAGGCCGACGCGCTGGTGGCGCAGGCGGCGGCGGCGGGCCGGGTGCTGCAGGTCGGGCATGTGGAGCGCTTCGGCGCCGGCATGGCGACCCTGCAGGGCAGCGCCGGGGTCGGGCGGCCGCTCTACATGGAGGCGGTGCGCATCGCCCCCTTCCGCCCGCGCAGCCTCGACATCACCGTCATCCTCGACCTGATGATCCACGATCTCGACCTGGTCATCGCCCTGGCCGGCGCCGAACTGGTGGGGGTGGAGGCGGTGGGCGCGAAGGTCGTCTCGGACCGTATCGACATCGCCAATGCCCGGCTCCGCTTCGCCAACGGCGCCCAGGCGACCGTGACCGCGAGCCGCGCCAGCCTCAGGATGGAGCGTCGCCTGCGCGTCTTCGGCACCGAGGGCTATGCCAGCCTGGATTTCCTGGCGCGGGAGCTGAAGCTGGTGCGCCGCGGGCAGGGCGCCGCGCTGGAGCAGATCCCCGGCCACGGCATCGAGACCCTGTCCTGGCAGGAACACGACAACCTGGAGGCGGAGCAGGCCGCCTTCCTGGCCGCCTGCCGGGGCGAGGCGCCGGTGGTGGTGGACGGCCGGGCCGGGCGGGCGGCGCTGGACGCCGCCCTCCGGGTCGAAGCCGCGGTGGCCAGCGCCCTGCGCGCGGCCGGGATCTGAGCGGAGAGGGGCCTCACCGCGCCAGCAGCACCCGGTGGAGCGGGCCGCCAGCCAGATCGAGGCGCGCGGCGGGCGCGACCTCGGCGTCGCTGAGCAGGCACCGCCAGCGCCGTCCCGCCAGATCCTCCGGGAGGGGGATGCCCACGCCCGGCCGGTCCGCGGCCTCCTCCAGCCCGGCGCCGCGCAAGGGCACCACGACCAGCAGCGCCGCCCCGCCCTGGCGGCGGCAGAAGGCGAGCAGCCCCTCCGCCCCAGGCCCCTCGGCCGCCAGGGGCTCGTGGCGCCCCTCGGCGAAAAGCGCGGGGACCTCGCAGCGGGCGCGCAGCAGGCGGTGGATGACCGCCTGCTTCACCGCGCCCGAACGCCAGGCCGGGAGCAGCGCCGCGGGGCTCTCCCCGCTCTCCAGCGCCGCGCGGCGGAGCGCGTAGTCCACCGGACGCCGGTTGTCGGGATCGACCAGGGATTCGTCCCAGAACTCCGTGCCCTGGTAGAGATCGGGCACGCCGGGCACGGTGTAGCGCAGGATGGTCTGGCTCAGGCTCCGCACCGCCCCGGCGGCGGCGAGCCGGGCGGCGAAGTCCTGAAGGCCGGCGGCCAGGTCGGGATGCGTGGCGGGATCGACCACGCCGCGCATCCAGCCCTCCGCCGCCGCCTCATACGCCTCGTCCGGCATGGCCCAGCCGGAGCGCCGCTTGGCCTCGCGCAGCGCCTTGCGCAGCCAGCCGGCGAGCCGCTCCTGCCAGGCGCCGACGCCGGCCCGGTCCTGCACCTCGAGGCCGAGCGGCCAGGAGGCCAGCAGCATCTGCAGGATCATCACCGCGTCGCCCGGCTCCGGCGCGGGGCCAGCGGGCAGGTCCCGCACCAGATCGCCCGCCTGGGACAGCGCGCCGCGCAGCACGGCCGCCCAATCGTCCGGGATGTCGGACAGGGCGGCGAGGCGCATCCGCAGATCCTCGCCCCGCTTGTGGTCATGCGTGGCCGTGGCCAGCATGGCGGCCGGATGCGCCGCGCCGCGCGCCGCGCAGGCGCGGTGGAAGGCCTCGGGCGGCAGCGAGAACTGGTCAGGATGCGAGCCGACCTCGTTGCGGGAGAGCAGCCGCCCGTAGCGGTAGAAGGCCGTGTCCTCCACCGACTTGGCCGCGGTGGGGGAGGAGAGCTGCTGGAAGCGGGCGCGGGCGCGCAGCAGGTCCTGGCGGGCCTCGCCGGGCGGGCGGGTGCGGATCTTCTCCTCGGCCAGCCAGAAGAGAAGATGCGTCAGCACGACGTGATCGGTCGGATGCAGGCGGGCGCGGGCGGCCTCGGCCACCTGCTGCAACACCCGCGCATCCTCCGTGCTCGGCCGTCCGGCGCGGGTGTAGATGCGGTAGACCGGGAAATGCAGCAGCATCTCGGCCAGGACGCGACGGATGGCGTTGAAGGAGAAATCGCGCGAGCGGATGTGGCCGCGCGCCAGGTGGTGCAGGGCGCGGGCGCAGCCATCGAGCTCGGCGGCGAGGTTGTCGCGCAGGATCTGCTTGCGCGCGGCCAGCTCCTCGGCGGGGAAGTCGGCATCGCGGCCCGAGGTCTCGCGCCAGAGGGCGGAGAGCGGCGCCTCGCCCGCCGGGTTGTGCAGCACGGCACCGACCTGGTCCATGAAGTCGTAGCCCGTGGTGCCGTCGGTGCGCCATTCGGCGACCAGCGGCTCGCCCGGGGCCAGGATCTTCTCGACCAGGATATAGGGCGGGCCCTGGGGCGCCTCCGCCGGGCGGCGCGCGCCGGCGGCCATCATGCGGCGGCGCAGCTTGCGGCAATAGCCGCGCGGATCCGCGAGGCCGTCGACATGGTCGATCCGCACGCCGTCGATCAGCCCCTCGGCATAGAGGCGCAGGAGCAGCTCGTGCGTCGCGTCGAAGACCTCCGGATCCTCGGCGCGCAGCCCGGCGAGGCCGGTGACGTCGAAGAAGCGGCGCCAGTTGATCTCGTCCGTCGCGGTGCGCCACCAGGCCAGGCGGTAATTCTGCCGCTCCAGCAGGGCGTGAAGCCGCGCGGCGCCGTTCAGCGTCGCCGGATCGTAGTCGGCGAAGCCGTCATCGGCGTCCAGCAGCGCATTGGCCTCGCGCGGCGCGATCGGGAAGCGGTTGTCGAAATAGGCGACCGAAACGCCGGTCGGGCCTTCCGCCACCAGCTTCAGCTCGCCCTCCGCCAGCGCCTCGCCATAGGGGCGGCCTAGGAAGGGGGCCAGCATCTTGCCATGCAGGGACGGGTCGGCGCTGTCCCAGTCGATGTCGAAGAAGCGGGCGTAATCGCTGTCTCGGCCCTTGGCCAGGACGTCCTGCCACCAGGGGTTGTGCGGTCCGTCCACCCCCATGTGGTTGGGCACGATATCGAGCAGCAGGCCCATCCCCTCGGCCCGCAGCGCGGCGACCAGCCGCCGCAGCGCCGGCTCGCCGCCCAGCGCGGGATTGATCGCATCGTGCGCGGTGATGTCGTAGCCATGGGTCGAGCCCGGCGCCGCCGGCAGCAGCGGGGAGGCATAGAGATGGCTGATCCCGAGCCGGGCGAGGTAGGGCACGATGCCGACCGCGTCATCCAGCGTGTAGCCGGCGTGGAACTGGATGCGGTAGGTGGCGCGCGGAAGGGTCGTCGCGGGCGGCGTCAGGGGGGTGTTCACTCGGGGGCTCTCCGGGCGCGCGCCAGGACGCGCAGGCGATGGTCGAAGGCGGGGTGCCGGAACAGGAGCTCGACCGGCGGGTCCAGCCGGCGGCGCCAGTTCGGATGCTCATCAACGGTGCCGGGCATGTTGGGTTGCTCGACCGCGGCGAGCGCATCCTCGAGCGGCAGCAGGGCGAGGTCGCAGCGGGCGCGGCCGATATAGGCGGCGGCGGCATCCGCCACCCGCGCCGCCTCGTCCGGCCCCGGCACGTCGCCTTCCGCGACATGGGCCTGGCGGAAGGCGGCCCAGAGCTTCGGCCGTTCCGCGGCCCGGGTGGCGGCCTGGCCGTCGATGGTGCTGCCCAGCTCCTCCCGCCAGACCAGGTCGCGCCCCTCCCACCAGCCGGCGACGGTCGGCAGGTCGTGCGTCGAGGTCATGGCCACGGCTTCGCGCGTCCAGCGGACAGGGTCCTTGAAGCCGGGATTCTCCGCCGGCCCCGTCTGCTCGAACCACATGACGCGCATCCCGGCGAGGCCGGCCTTCTGCAGCCTGGGCCGGAAGCCATCCGGCACGGTGCCGAGATCCTCGCCGATGGCGACGGCGCCATGCAGAAAGGATTCGAGGGCGACGAGGCGCAGCATGTCGGTCAGCGGATAGCGCAGGTAGCAGCCCTCGGCCGGGGAGGCGCCCTCGGGCACCAGCCAGAGTCGGCGCAGGCCGAGCACATGGTCGAGCCGCACGCCGCCGGCATTGCGGAAGGCGGCGCCCAGCATCTCGCGGAAGGCGGCGAAGCCGTTGGCGATCAGGCCTGCGGCGGCATAGGTGGTGATGCCCCAGCCCTGGCCGCGCGTGTTGAAGATGTCGGGCGGCGCGCCGATCTCGACGCCGGAGAGGAACTCCTTCTGCCGCGCCCAGGCATCGCTGCCGCCGCCATCGACGCCGATGGCGAGATCGGCGATCAGCCCGATGCGGGCGCCATGCGCGCGCGCCGCGGCCTGCGCCGCCGCGAGACCGCGATCGGCCAGCCATTGCAGGAAGGCGTGGTACTCCACCTGCTCCGCATGCGCCGCCGCGAAGGCCGCGACATCCGGGCTCTCCGGGTCCTGCAGCCCGGCCGGCCAGTCGCGCCAGTGCCAGCGGCCCGGGCCGGCGGCGACCTGCTCCGCCTGGATGGCCTCGAAGCGGGCGTGATTCTCGAGCGAGCGCCCGCCCGCGGCGCGGAAGGCCTCGAATTCCGCGCGCAGGGAGGCTGGCGCGGTGTCGCGGAAGGCGGTGTGCAACTGCCGCAGCCGGGCCAGCCGGGCCTGGGCGGCGTCGGGCCAGTCGATCAGCGGCAGGGCCTCCAGCCGCGCCCATTCCGCCCGCAGCTCGGGCGGGAAGGGGGGCGCGTCGTCCAGCAGTTCCTCGCCATCGGCATGGCGGACATCGAGCCGCAGCCGGCTCGAGGGAGCATAGGGGCTGAAGCGCGTCGGGTCGGCGGTGAACTGCGCGTGCACGGGGCTGATGGCGATGGCATCGGCGCCTTCCCGCGCGGCACCGGCGGCGAAGGCGGCGAGCGCCCGGTAGTCGCCGATGCCGCCATCCCCCGCGCGCTTCAGCGCGTAGAGCTGCACCGCCAGCCCCCAGGCACGGCCACCGGGACAGGCATCGGTGATGCGGTGGCCGTGTTCCGGCGCCACGGCGAGCGTCACCTGCCGTCCGCCGGCTTCGAGCGTGTAGTAGCCGGGCAGGCTCGGCGCGGTCATCATCGCGCCGCGCGGGGCCGGGGCGGCCTCGCCTTCCACGCGGGTGCCGTCAGCGGCGGCCAGGAGGTAGCGGCCCGGACTGAGCGGGATCCGCAGCGGCGCGCCGGCGGCGGCCGTGATCAGGGGCGGCGGGCTGGCGCGCCGGGCGGCCTGGAAGGCCGCGAGGCTCTCGCGGATCTGCGCCGCGCTGCCGGCGGGATGGCCCAGCGCCGACAGCACGTGGCGCAGCGTCTGCGGCGCCGTGCGCTGCGGGCGGCCATTGGCGTCCTCCCACTCGGCCATCAGCCCGACGGCGCGGGCCAGCCGGCCGAGGGCCTCCGCCTCGCTCACAGCGCGGGGTCCGAGAGCCACGCGGCGGCGGACCAGGGGCCGAGGCGCCCCTCCGCCACATCGCCGCTGCTCGCCAGCAGAGGGCCGGAGCCGGGCGGGCATTCCACCGCCCGCGGGCCGAGCTGCGCCGCCAGGGTCAGCACGGCGCCATCCCCCAGGCGCCACTGCACGCGCAGGCCGGTCTCCCCCAGCATGGCGCCATTCAGCAGCGTGGTGCCGGCGAGCCGCGGCGCCAGGCGCGCGGCGCGCAGCTTTAGCAGGCCCGACACATGCGCCGCCATCGCCGCCTGCTCCGGCTGCCCGGCCTCGGCCGCATCCGGGCGGCTGGCGGCGAAGGTGTCGGGGTGGTTGGGGTCGGGAATGCGCTCGCGCCGCTCCGGATCGGTGAAGGCCGCGAACCTGGCGAATTCCTTGCGCCGCCCCTCGCGCACCGCCTGGGCCAGATCAGGGTCCGGGAAGCCGGTGAAGAAGAGGAAGGGCCGGCGGGAGCCGTATTCGTCGCCCATGAAGAGCATCGGCACGGCGGGGGACATGAGCAGGACGAGCAGGGCGGCGCGCGTCGCCTCGCTGGAAGCCAGGCTGTAGATCCGCTCGCCCATCGCGCGGTTGCCGACCTGGTCATGGTTCTGCAGCGCGTTGACGAAGGCCGAGGGCGGCAGGTGGCCGCTCTTCTGGCCACGCGCATGGCCGAGATTGGCCGAGACCTCGCCCTGATAGACGAAGCCCTCGGTCAGCGCGCGCAGCAGCTTCCCGGCCGGACGGTCGGCGTAGTCGGCGTAATAGGCGTCGGTCTCGCCGGTCAGCAGGACGTGCAGGCAATGATGCGCGTCGTCGTTCCACTGCGCGTCGAAGCTGGTCTCGAGCAGGCTCGCATCGTTGTTCTCGTTCTCCAGCACCAGATAGACCGTGCGGCTGCCGCAGGCGGCGCGGACGCGCTCCGACAGCTCCGGCAGGAAGGTCGGATCGGGGATGGCATGGACGGCATCCAGCCGCAGCCCGTCGAAACGGTACTGCGTCAGCCAGAAGATGGCGTTCTCGATGAAGAAGTCGCGCACCGGCGCCTCGCGGAAGTCGATGGCGTCGCCCCAGGGCGTCGGCTTGTCCTTGCGGAAGAAATCCGGCGCGATGCTGTGCCAGTAGTTCCCGGCGGGGCCGAAGTGGTTGTAGACCACGTCGAGCATCACGGCGAGGCCGTGGCCATGCGCGGCGTCGATCAGCGCCTTCAGGTCGTCCGGCGTGCCGTAGGCCTCGTCCGGCGCATAGGGCAGTACGCCGTCATAGCCCCAGTTGCGCGCGCCCGCGAAGTCGTTCACCGGCATCAGCTCGATGGTGTTGACGCCGAGCGCGGCGAGGCGCGGCAGCTCCGCCATGATGCCGCGGAAACCGCCCATGGCGCCGGCATGCAGTTCGTAGATGACGCTCTGCGGCCAGGGATGCGTCGTCCAGCCATCGTTCTGCCAGCGATAGGCGTGATGGTCGACCACGACGCTCCAGCCATCCACGTCACCGTCCTGCGCCTGCGAGGCGGGGTCGGGCACGGTCGGGCCGTTGCCCAGGTGAAAGCGGTAGCGCGTGCCGGAGGGTGCCGGCAGGGTGACGCTCCACCAGCCGTCAGGCTCGCTCCGCATCGGATGGGTCCCGGCGGCGGGGCCCTCGCGGCATTCCAGCGTGACTCCCGGCTGGCCGGGCGCCCAGAGGCGGAAGCGCGTGCCGCCATCCGGCCGGGGCAGCGGGCCGAAGGCGAAATCCAGGGGCCGGGCTTGAGTCATGCGGGACGATCCTTCGTGGAGAGCAGGGCCACCAGGAGCTGAACGGAGCGGCCGGAGACGGTAACTTCCGATCCGGCGATGGGTTGTTCCGCGTCATCGGGGCGCGCGCTGTCGAGAGCGAGGGACCAGGCCAGGGCGGGTTCCGGCAGGCGGAAGCGATGCGCCGCGGCCGTGCCGTTCACCAGCAGCAGCGTCACCTCCACCTGATCCGACGCGCCGCCGGCAGTGGCGCGGCGCAGCGCCAGCAGCCGCGCCTCAGCATCGTGCCAGTCCTCCTCCACCAGCGGATCGCCCGCCTCGTCGAACCAGGCCGTGTCGGCGATGCCGGGCCATGGCTCGGTGCGCCCGTGCAGGAAGACCGGGCTGCGCAGCGTCGCGAGGCGGCGGCGCAGGGCGGTGGCACGGGCGACGAAGCGGAGCAGGGCCGAGCCCGCCGGCGCCTCGGCCATCGACCAGTCCAGCCAGGAGACCGGATTGTCCTGGCAATAGGCGTTGTTGTTCCCCTGCTGGCTGCGGCCGAACTCGTCGCCGGCGAGCAGCATCGGCGTGCCATGCGCGGCGAAGAGGGTGAGCAGCATGGCGCGCTTCACCTGCTCGCGCCCCGCCAGGATGGCGGGATCGTGGGTCGGGCCCTCGACGCCCCAGTTGGCGCTGAAATTGGCGCCGTGCCCGTCGCGGTTCTCCTCGCCATTCGCCTCGTTGCGCCGCTCAGTGTAGCTGACCAGATCCTGCAGGGTGAAACCGTCATGCGCGGCGACGAAGTTGACCGAGGCCCAGGGGCGCCGCCGGCGATGGTCGAACAGCTCGCCCGAGCCCGAGAGGCGCGCCGCCAGCTCGGGTCGCAGCCCGGAATCGCCGCGCCAGAAGCGGCGCAGCCCGTCTCGGAAGCGGTCGTTCCATTCCGAGAAGCCGGGAGGGTTCCGGCCGAGCTGGTAGCCGCCCGGCCCGATGTCCCAGGGCTCGGCGATCAGCTTCAGGCGCGACAGCACCGGGTCCTGCCGGATGGCGTCGAAGAAGCCGGAGCCGGCATCGAAGCCATCCGCCTCGCGCCCCAGCGTGCTGGCCAGGTCGAAGCGGAAGCCATCCACCCGGAAGGCGGTGGCCCAGTAGCGCAGACTGTCCATCACCATCTGCAGCACGCGCGGATGCGAGAGGTTGACGGTATTGCCGCAGCCGGTGTCGTCGATGTGGTGTCGCTCGTCGCCCGGCGTCAGGCGGTAGTAGCTGGCATTGTCGAGGCCGCGCCAGGAGAGGGTGGGACCGGTTTCGCCGGCCTCGCAGGTGTGGTTGTAGACCACATCGAGGATCACCTCGATCCCGGCGGCGTGCAGGCGGCGGATGGCGACGCGGATTTCGTCCAGGCCGCCGGTCGAGAGATAGGCGGGCTCCGGCGTGAAATAGGAGAGGGTGGAATAGCCCCAGTAGTTGCGCAGCTGCCGCTCGACCAGGAAGCGGTCCTGCAGGAAGGCATGCACCGGCAGCAGCTCGACGGCGGTGATGCCGAGGCGCTGCAGATGTTCGATGATGCGCGGATCGGCCAGGGCGGCGAAGGTACCACGCTCGCGGGGCAGCAGGTCGTCGCGCTGTACCGTGAGGCCGCGCAGATGCGCCTCGTAGATGACGGTCTGGTCCCAGGGCACCTGGGGCGGGCGGTCGTCGCCCCAGTTGAAGGTGTCGTCCACCACCACGGATTTCGGCATGGCGGCGGCGGAATCGCGGCGGTCGAAGCTCAGGTCGCCGCGCGGGGCGCCGATGCGGTGGCCGAAAAGCGCGTCGGTCCAGCGCAGCGTTCCGGCCATCTGCTTGCCGTAGGGGTCGAGCAGCAGCTTGTGCGGGTTGAAGCGATGGCCTTCGCGCGGGCGGTAGGGGCCATGCGCGCGGTAGCCGTAGATCAGGCCCGGACGCGCCTCGGGAAGATAGCCGTGGAACACCTCGTCGGTGCATTCGGGCATCGGCAGCCGGGCGACCTCGCGGCGCCCGGCGGCATCGAAGACGCAGAGATCGACCTGCGTCGCATGGGCGGAGAAGACCGCGAAGTTGATGCCCAGCCCGTCCCAGGTCGCGCCCAGCGGATCAGGCCGTCCGGGCAGCAACCAGTCCGGCAGCAGGGGCAATTCAACGCTCCATCGGTGTCAGCACCAGGGTGGACAGGCCGGGAAGCTCGAGCGCCAGGCTGTGGTCCAGCCCGTGGCAGGGTTCCGCGGTTGCGTGAACCATGCCGCCATTCCCGCCATTCGCGCCACCATAAACAGCCGCGTCGGAGTTGAAGACCTCCGCCCAGGCGCCGCCCAGGGGAGCCCCCAGGCGGTATCCCTGGCGTGGCACGGGCGTGAAGTTGCAGACGACCAGCATCGGCGCGCTGCCCTCGGGGCCGAGGCGCAGGAAGGCGAAGACGCTGTTCTGACTGTCGTCCAGCACCACCCAGCGGAAGCCCGCCGGGTCGCAATCCAGCGCGTGCAGGGCGGGGTGCTCCCGGTAGAGACCGTTGAGGTCGCGCACCAGCCGCTGCAGCCCGGCATGGCGGGGCTCGTCCAGCAGGTGCCAGTCGAGCGAGGTGTCGTGGTTCCACTCCCGCCACTGGCCGAACTCGCCGCCCATGAACAGCAGCTTCTTGCCCGGGTGGGTCCACATGAAGGACAGGTAGGCCCGCAGGTTGGCGAATTTCTGCCAGTCGTCGCCGGGCATCTTGCGGATCAGCGAACCCTTCCCGTGCACCACCTCGTCATGCGAGAGCGGCAGCATGAAGCGTTCGGAATAGGCATAGACGATGCCGAAGGTCATGCCGCCATGCTGGTACTGCCGGTAGACCGGGTCCTGCTCCATGTAGTGGAGCGTGTCGTGCATCCAGCCCATGTTCCACTTGAAGTCGAAGCCCAGTCCGCCGTCGCGGGCCTTGCGCGTGACTCCGGGGAAGGCGGTGGATTCCTCGGCGATCAGCAGCTTGCCGGGACAGCGCTCGGCGATGATCGCCGACAGTTCCTGCAGGAAGGAGATCGATTCCAGGTTCTCACGCCCGCCATGGATGTTCGGGACCCACTCACCCTGCGCCCGGCTGTAGTCGCGGTAGAGCATGGAGGCCACGGCATCGACGCGCAGGGCATCGATGCCATAGGTCTCCAGCCAGTGCAGTGCGCTGCCGATCAGGAAGTTCCGCACCTCCCGCCGGCCGAGGTTGTAGATCAGCGTGTTCCAGTCCTGGTGGAAGCCCTCGCGCGGGTCGGCATGCTCGTAGAGCGCGGTGCCGTCGAAATGCGCCATGCCGTGCGCGTCGGTCGGGAAATGCGCCGGCACCCAGTCCAGGATGACGCCGAGCCCCGCCTCATGGCAGCGCTCGACGAGCCGTGCGAAATGCTCCGGCGGACCGAAGGGCGCGTGCGGCGCATACTGGCCCAGCGGCTGATAGCCCCAGGAGCCGCCGAAGGGGTGCGACATGATCGGCAGGAACTCGACATGGGTGAAGCCCATGCCGGTGACGTAGGGGATCAGCCGGTCGCCCAGCTCCTCCCAGCCCAGCTCGCGGTTGCCGTCGCCGCGCATCCACGAGCCGGCATGCACCTCGTAGACCGAGATCGGCAGGCCGGCCGGGTCCTGCTGCGGAGGCGGGGTGCGCAGGGCGCGGATCGCGCCGGTATCGGCGACGATCGAGCCGGTGGCCGGCGGCGCCTCGGTGCGCCAGGCCACGGGATCGGCCTTCAGCGGCAGCACGCTGCCATTGGGGTCCAGCAGCTCGTACTTGTAGATGGCGCCCGGCTCCAGGCGCGGGATGAAGATCTCCCAGACGCCGGCCTCATGCCGCAGGCGCATGGGATGGCGCCGCCCGTCCCAGCTGTTGAACGTGCCCACGACGGAGACCCGGCGCGCGTTCGGGGCCCAGACGGCGAAGCGCACGCCCGGCACGCCCTCGATCACCGTCGGGTGGGCACCCAGGCAGTGACCGATATCGCGATGCGCGCCTTCGCTCAGCAGATGCAGGTCAAGCTCGCCGAGGAGGGGAGGGAAGGCATAGGGGTCCTCCGTGACCTGCACGGCCTCGCGCCACTGGATCCGCAGGCGGTAGGACCCTGCCGGGCAACGGCCCTCGAACAGACCCTCCGCCACCGGATGCAGGGACACCGCCTCGCCCTCGCCCTCCGCCGTCACGGCCAGCGCCCCGGGGAGAAGGACGCGCAGGATGCGGCCGGAGGCCGTGTCATGGGGGCCGAGCACGGCGAAGGGATCGCCGTGCCGGCCGTCCAGCAGGGCACGCAGGGCGTCGGGATGAAGGTCCGTCTCAGTCATGCGGCGCATCCTTTCCCGTCAGCCGGGTCATCATGTCGTCCATCCCGCGCATCGGGATGGGGAGCCAGCCAGGGCGGTTGGCGGCCTCGTAGCAGACCTCGTAGGCCGCCTTCTCGAGCAGGAAGAGGTCGAGCAGCGCCGCCTCCGCTTCCGGCGCCACCCAGGGGCGGGGTGTCTTCGCATGCACCGCGCGGTAGGCGTCGAGGAAGGCCGCCGCGGCGCGGTTGCGGAAGACCTCCAGCAAGGCGCCATGGCGCCCCGCGCTTTCGTCCGTCGCCGTGCCGTGGTTCGGCTGCGCCGTGGCGACGACATAGTCGAAGGACCGCAGCAGGCCCGCCACGTCGCGCAGCGGCGAGGTCTTGGCGCGGCGCTGCTCCAGCGACTTGGCCGGTTCACCCTCGAAGTCGATGATGCAGGCATCGCCCTGCGTCACCAGCACCTGGCCGAGATGGAAGTCGCCATGGATGCGCGTCTTCAGCGCTCCATCGGCGGCGGCGGCCAGCCGATCCACCGCGGCCAGGATCTCCGACCGGGCACCCGTCAGGCGGGCGGCGATCTCCGCGTCCTCGGGCTTGTCCCACGTCCGCGCGCCGCCGATCGCCTTCAGCGCCGCCTCGACCTGGCTCCGCGCCCCCCGCGCCCAGGCCTTGCCATCCTTCTCGCCGGCGACTTCCGGGCGGAAGGCCTCGTTCTCGCTGTCCTGCGCGAGCAGGGCGTGCATCTCGGCCAGGCGCCGGCCGAGCGCCGCGGCGAAGGAGGTGTAGCCGGCGAAGACCTCGTCCTGCTCGCCGATCGTCACCTCCGTCAGCGCCATCTCGCTGATGGCGCGGTTGAGGAACTCGATGGTCCATCCCCAGCCATCGCCCTGGTTGCGCACGAAGCCCTGCACCACGACCAGGGTGCGCGGCACGCCATCCGGCGTCACCCGCACCACCTCGCCCAGGAGCGGCGCGGTCTGCGCGAAGCCGAGCTCGGTCAGGTGGCGCGTCATCTCCGTCTCGGGACTGATGCCCTCGGTGATGCGGCGGACCAGCTTGAGCGCCGCCTGATCGCCGATGATGAGCGAGGAGTTGGACTGCTCCGAGGAGAGGCGCCGGATCTCGGCGTCGGGCGGGATGGCGGCGAGATCGAAGAGCGAGGTCGGCAGGAAGCGGATCTCGCCTTCCTGCAGCGGCATCACCGCCTTCTCCGCCAGGCCGCGCAGCACGCCCCAGGGCAGCGCGTCCAGCGCGAAGGCATCGGTCAGCACGCCGACGCGCCGGCCGCGGCGGACGCGGGCCAGGGCGAGCTGCTGCGTCAGCACGGGAAGGTTCTGATCCTCCCAGGCGATGCCAAGCGGCAGCTGGTAGCGCGCCATGCCGGCCTCCTCGGCCACCTCGACCTCGGCCAGCAGCACCTCCACCGTGCGGCCGGCCAGGGCCTCGGCGAAGGCCAGATGCGGCTCGATCCTGGGCCCGTTCTTGCCGGCGAACCAGCGCCGCTTGGCGAGGTATTGCGGCAGCGCCTCCTGCTCCAGGATCCGACGAGGAGCGGGAGCCAGGGCCTCGGCCAGACCGCCACGCAGGACCAGCGTGGACAGCTCGGTCATGACCTCGGGCGCGGGCGCGTGCCAGCTCGGCATGGCGGCCTCCGTTGCCAGGATGAACCAGTAGAAGCCGTAGGGCGGCAGGGTGAGCAGGTAGGTGAGCTGGCCGATGGGCGGGAAGGTCGAGCCGCCCACCAGTTCCACCGGCACGCGGCCGGCATAGGCGGAGAGGTCGAGTTCCACCGCCTGGGCCGTGCGGGAGAGGTTGCAGACGCAGAGGATGGTTTCGCCGTCATGCTCGCGGAGATAGGCGAGGATCTTGCGGTTGCCGGGATAGAGATAGCCGAAGCTGCCGCGGCCGAAGGCCCGGTGGCGGCGGCGCACCGTCAGCATGCGCCGCGTCCAGTTCAGCAGCGAGTGCGGGTCGGCCGACTGCGCCTCGACATTCACCGCCTCATAGCCATAGACCGGGTCCATGATGACCGGCAGGACCAGGCTGGCGGGATTGGCGCGCGAGAAGCCGCCGTTGCGGTCGGGCGACCACTGCATCGGCGTGCGCACGCCGTCGCGGTCGCCGAGATGGATGTTGTCGCCCATGCCGATCTCGTCCCCGTAATACATCACGGGCGTGCCGGGCATGGAGAGCAGCAGCGAGTTCATCAGCTCAATGCGGCGCCGGTCATGCTCCAGCAACGGCGAGAGACGGCGGCGAATACCGAGATTGATGCGCGCCCGCCGGTCGGAGGCATAGGTCTCCCAGAGGTAGTCCCGCTCCTTGTCGGTGACCATCTCCAGCGTCAGCTCGTCGTGGTTGCGCAGGAAGATCGCCCATTGGCAGTTCTCGGGAATGTCCGGGGTCTGCCGCAGGATGTCGGTGATCGGGAAGCGGTCCTCCTGCGCCATCGCCATGTACATGCGGGGCATCAGCGGAAAGTGGAAGGCCATGTGGCATTCGTCGCCATCGCCGAAGTACTGCTGCGTGTCCTCCGGCCACTGGTTGGCCTCGGCCAGCAGCATGCGGCCGGGCGCGTGCTCGTCCAGCGCGGCGCGGATCTGCTTCAGGACGACATGCGTCTCCGGCAGGTTCTCGTTGTTGGTGCCGTCGCGCTCGATCAGGTAGGGGATGGCGTCCAGCCGCAACCCGTCGACCCCGGCATCGAGCCAGAAGCGCATGACGGAGAGCACCTCCTTCATCACCTGCGGATTGTCGAAGTTCAGGTCGGGCTGATGGCTGTAGAAACGGTGCCAGAAATAGGCACCGGCCACCGGATCCCAGGTCCAGTTCGACTTTTCCGTGTCGAGGAAGATGATGCGGGTGCCGTCGTACTTCTTGTCGGTGTCCGACCAGACGTAATAGTTGCGGTGCGCCGATCCCGGCTTGGCGCGGCGGGCGCGCTGGAACCAGGGATGCTGGTCCGAGGTGTGGTTGATGACCAGCTCGGTGATGACGCGCATGCCCCGCGCATGCACTTCCTCGATGAAGCGGCGGATGTCGCGCATCGTGCCGTACTCGGGGTGCACCGCCTTGTACTCGGCGATGTCGTAGCCGTCGTCGCGCCGGGGCGAAGGATAGAAGGGCAGTAGCCAGATGGCATCCACACCGAGGGCTGCGATGTAGTCCAGCTTCGCGATCAGGCCCGGAAGGTCCCCGACCCCGTCATTGTTGGAGTCGAAGAAGGACTTGATGTGCAGCTGGTAAATCACCGCATCCTTGTACCAGAGCGGGTCCGCCGGATGGTGCGGCTTGTCGTTGGACGGCATGGATCAGGCCTTGTCGGCGGCGCTCAGGCGCCAGATGGCGAAGGGCAGGGCGTGCGGGTCGAGGCGGAGGAAGCGGTGGGTCCCGCTCCAGACCTCGCTGCCGCCCTGCATCAGGTTCTCGGCGAGCAGGGGCGCGCCCGAGGGCAGCCCCATCACCCATTGCGGCAGTTCCACATGGCTCTCCAACGGCTGATGGGGGTCCATCGAGACCGCCACGAGAACCACGTTGGAAAGGTCGGGCGTCGCTTTCACATAGTACAGGATGCCTTCGTGATTCGAGGCCAGGAAGGTCACGCCGAGATGCGTCTGCAGCGCCGGGTTGGCGCGCCGGATGCGGTTCAGGGCGGTGATCTCGCCGGTGATGTTGCCCGGCCGGTCGTAGTCCCAGACCTTGATCTCGTATTTCTCGCTGTCGAGGTACTCCTCCTTGCCGGGCTTCACGGGCCGGGCCTCACAGAGCTCGAAGCCGTTGTAGACACCCCACAGCCCCGAAAGCGTCGCCGCCAGCGCGGCGCGGATCAGATGCCCCGGTCGGCCCGAATGCTGCAGGAAGACCGGGTTGATGTCCGGCGTGTTGACGAAGAAATGCGGGCGGAAGAAGTCGCGCTGCGGCGCCTCGTTCAGCTCCTCCAGGTACTGGCGCATTTCCCAGGCCGAGTTGCGCCAGGTGAAGTAGGTGTAGGACTGCGAATAGCCGACCTTGGCCAGGCGGTACATCACCTTGGGGCGCGTGAAGGCCTCGGAGAGGAAGACCACCTCGGGGTCGCGCGACCGCACCTCGGCGATCATCCACTCCCAGAAGGGCAGGGGCTTGGTGTGCGGGTTGTCGACGCGGAACAGCTTGACGCCCTCCGCCACCCAGAACAGCACGACGTCGCGCAGCGTGATCCACAGCGAGGGAATGGCGCCGGGCTTGTAGAAATCGACGTTGACGATGTCCTCGTACTTCTTCGGCGGGTTCTCGGCATAGCGGATCGAGCCGTCCGGCCGCCACTCGAACCACTCGGGATGCTCGCGCAGCCAGGGATGGTCGGGCGAGCACTGGATGGCGAAGTCGAGCGCCAGCTCCAGCTCGTGCTCGACCGCCGCGGCCCTGAGGCGGCGGAAATCCTCCAGGGTGCCGAGCTCGGGATGCACCGCGTCGTGCCCTCCCTCCTCCGAGCCGATGGCATAGGGGCTGCCTGGATCGTCCGGGCCGGGGGTCAGCGTGTTGTTGCGCCCCTTGCGGTTCTTCTTCCCGATCGGATGGATCGGCGGGAAGTAGAGGACGTCGAAGCCCATGTCGCGGACGCGCGGCAGCGCGCGAATGACGTCGTCGAAGGTGCCGTGGCGCGTCGCGTCGCCGCTCTGCGAACGCGGGAAGATCTCGTACCAAGAGGAGAAGCCCGCCGCCCGCCGCTCGGCGTCGAGCGGCACGGGCGTGTGGCGCAGGCGATGGTCGCGCGGATCGGCCGCGTGCATCAGCGCCCGCGCCTCCGCGCCGGTGAAGAGCGTCACCGCTTCGGCGTCCTCCGCCGCGGCGATGCGCGCGGCGAGCGCCGCGAGAGCCTCCGCCGCCTCACCCTGCAGGCGCGGCTGCGCCGCCTCGAGCAGCGCCATGCCCTCGCGCCGCTCCAGCGCGACATCGACGCCCGCGGCGTGCTTCTTGCCGATCTCGTCGGAGAAGGCGGCGTAGTGATCGACCCAGGCCTCGACCGTGAAGAGATAGCGGCCGACCCGGTCCGGCACGAATGTCGCGGTCCAGACGTCGTTGACCGTCAGGACCAGCGGCACCTCCTGCCACTCCGCCCCGTCGGCCGCGCGCCAGAACAGGCTGGCCGAGAGCTTGCCGTGTCCGTCGGTGAAGATATCGGCCGTCACCGTGACGGGCTGCCCCACGCTGCGCTTGACCGGGAAGCGCCCGCCATCCACCGCCGGCAGGACATTCTCGATGGCGATGCGCGGCGCCTCGGCCGCGGCCAGGGCGGATTGCGTGCTGTCGCCGATCGGCAAACGCACCGGCGCGACATCATGGATCGGCATGCAGCGGACTTCTCCCGCGGCCAGGACAAGCTGGCCGGTCTCGTTCAGGACATCTTCCGGCAGACGGCCGGGGCAGGGCAGCGCGCCCGTCAGCTGGCCGGCCCCCAGCCGGGCCGGCTGGCGCAGGGAGGGATTGGCCACCACCATGAGCCTAGCCTGCCGGGCGCGTTCCGGCCGCGGATCGCCGGCCAGCGGGGCGTGGCGCAGCAGCACCACGGGGGCGCCCGGCGCCGAGAGCAGGGCGGGCGGCAGCCGCGTGGCGGCGGCCGGCTCGCGGGCCCTCTCCACATTGGCGGCCGCCACGGCGGCGCGCAGGTCGATCCGGGGCGAGGCCAGCAGCTCGGCGAGATGCCGGGCCGCGCCGCCGTCATGGCGCATATGATGGATGTCGCCGCATTCGAAGCCCATCGGCATCAGCCAGGCGCTGCCCGCCCCGGCGGCGAAGTCCAGGGCCCGCCGCGCAGCCAGCTCCGCCTCGTGGCGATCGGCGAAGCGGCTGCCGATGCGGGGCGCGAAAGGCGCCTCGGGCATGGTCAGCAACGGCGCGATCCGCGCCAGCCGCGTAACCTCCTCGCCCCACCAGGCCGCGCGGAAGTCCCACCACGGCAGGGAGGAGACAGTCAGGTCGAAGCCGAGATCCTTCAGCCCCTCCACCTCGCCCACCGGCAGGCCGGGGGTCCAGGCGATGAAGCCCGCCGTCGGGGCCGATTGCCGCAGCGTGTCGATCAGCGATCGCCAGAACGCGCCACCTCCCCAGCCCGGCTGCAGACAGCGGAACCCGGCGACACCCGCCTCCGCCCAGTCCCGCAGCCGGTCCTGCCACCAGCCCGCCAGCTCGGGGGAGGGGCGCAGCCGCGCGCCGCCCAGCATGTCGGGCTCGCGGCGCGGATCGGGCGGCGCGCCGGCCTCCAGCCGCTCCGCCGCCAGGCCCTGGCGCAGCGCCGGGGCCTCGGCGGCCATGCGGTCGGGGACCAGGTCGAGCAGCAGGGAGAGGTTGTGGACGCCGGCCATCTCCGCCATGCGCCGCAGGGCCGGCAAGGCCTCGCCGCCGCCGAGGGCGGGATGCAGCCGGGCATGGTCCCGTGTCAGGAAGAGGTTGCCGGACGCGCCGGGCTCGAAGGGGGGCGCGATGGCCAGGCTGTCGAAGCCCAGATCGACGATCCGCCCAAGCGTCTCCGGCCATGCTTCCAGGGGGCCGGCGGCCAGCGGATTGAGGTAGTAGATGGCCTTGGGGAAAGCTGCTCCAGGCAAGGGCGGGTCCTCTTTGCCGGTTCTGGGGGCCGGCTCCGGGTTGCGGCACGCGGCCCGCATCCGGAGTGGCGCTGGCTCGAGGCGGCAACGTCAGGGTCGCATGCAAGTTTCGTGAAGCTTGGGCCGTGCCGCAAGGGCCTGGAAACCGCCCGGAAAGGGCTGCGTTAGCCCCCGGAGCACGAGAAACGAGCACGAGAAGAGGGGGGGGGGAAGGAATGTCGACCAGCCCTGGACTGGTTCCGGCCCGATCCGGCCGGTGTCCGCCATGTTGACGCTCGAGGCGGAGGGCGTCGCGCTCGACCGGCGCTGGCGCGCGGTCCGCGACCACACCGAACGTCTCGCGGCCAGCCTCTCGGACGAGGACCAGTGCGTCCAGTCCATGCCCGATGCGAGCCCAGCCAAGTGGCACCGGGCCCATACCACCTGGTTCTTCGAGCAGTTCCTGCTGCAGCCGCACCTGCCGGGCTACGCGGTGTTCGACCGGCAGTTCTCCTTCCTCTTCAACAGCTACTACGAGCAGGTCGGTCCCCGGCATGCGCGCCCGCAGCGCGGCCTGCTGACCCGTCCGCCGACCGGCGCCGTCGCGGCCTACCGGGCGCATGTGGACGCGGCGATGGAGCGCCTCCTGGCGCGCGAGCCCTCGCTGGAGCTTCTGGAGATGGTGGAGCTCGGCCTGCAGCATGAGCAGCAGCACCAGGAGCTCCTGGTCACTGACACGCTGCACGCCTTCTCCTTCAATCCGCTGCGGCCCGCGCTGGCGCCGGACTGGCGGGAGCCGGCGCCGTTGTCCCGCGAGGCCGCCGCCATGCGGCCGCTGGAGGCGGGGATCATCCGCATCGGGGCGCTGAACACGGGCTTCGCCTTCGACAATGAGCGCCCGTGCCACGACGTGCTGCTCAACGGCTCGCGTATCGCCTCGCATCTCGTCAGCAACGCCGAATGGTGCGCTTTCATGGCGGAGGGGGGATACCGCAAGCCTCTGCTCTGGATGTCGGAAGGATGGGCGGCGGCGCAGCAGCAGGGCTGGGAGGCGCCGCTCTACTGGGAACGCCACGACGGCCACTGGCTGCAATTCACCCCCGCCGGCCTGCGGCCGCTCGATCCGCTGGCGCCGGTGCGTCACGTGAGCTGGTACGAGGCGGATGCCTTCGCCCGCTGGGCCGGCAAGCGCCTGCCCACCGAGCAGGAATGGGAGGGCGCGGCGCGGCGCGGCCTGCTGGAGGATGCGGAGCGCTTCGTCTGGGAGTGGACCGGCAGCGCCTACCGTCCCTATCCGGGGTTCCGCCCGCCGGAGGGGGCCGTCGGCGAGTACAATGGAAAGTTCATGATCAACACCATGGTGCTGCGGGGCGGCTCGCAGGCAACACCGCCCGGCCATGCGCGGCCCACCTACCGGAACTTCTTCCATCCCGACCGGCGCTGGCAGTTCACCGGCCTGCGCCTGGCAGAGGAGGGCTAGCCCGATGGATATGCCGACGAGCCAGACGCGCTTCGATCCGGCCACCGCCGAGGTGGCGCTGCGTGGGCTGCGCGCGCCCCGCAAGACGCTGCCGCCGCATCTCCTCTACGACCCCGAAGGCTGCCGCCTCTTCGATGCCATCACCACCCTGCCGGAATACTACGTCACCCGCACCGAGCTCGGCCTGCTGCGCGACATCGGCCCGGAGCTGCGCGCACGGATCGGGCCAGGCGCCGCGGTGGTCGAGTACGGCGCCGGATCGGTGACCAAGGCGGCGCTGCTGCTGGCGGCGCTGGAGCAGCCCCGCGCCTATGTGCCGCTCGACATCGCCGCAGGCGCGGTGGCCGCCACCGTGGCGGCGATGCAGTCCCGCTTCCCGGCGCTGGCGCTGCATCCGATCGTGGGCGACTTCCAGCAGCCGCTGGCCCTGCCGCCGCTGCCGCGGCCGCTGCTCGGCTTCTTCCCCGGCTCGACCATCGGCAATCTCGACCGCGAGGCGGCGCTGCGCTTCCTGCGAACGGCGCGGGCCACGCTGGGGGAGGGGGCGCGCTTCCTGCTCGGTGTCGATCTGCCGAAGTCGCCCGAGATCCTCATCCCCGCCTATGACGACGCCGCGGGCGTCACGGCCGCCTTCAACCTGAACCTGCTGCACCGCCTCAACCGGGAGGCCGCCGCCAGCTTCCAGCCCGGGCATTTCCGCCACCGGGCCATCTGGAACGCCGAGGACAGCCGGATCGAGATGCATCTGGAGAGCCAGGTGGCGCAGTCGGTGGCGGTGGCGGGCGTGCCGATCGCCTTCGGCGCGGGCGAGACTATCCACACTGAGAGCAGCTACAAGCGGCGGCCGGAGGACATGATCGCGCTGGCGGGCGAGGCGGGATGGCGGTCGGAGGCGGTCTGGACGGATGCCGGCGACCTGTTCTCGCTGCATCTCCTGGCCTGACACGCAAGGAGGGCGGCCGGCGATCCCGGCCACCCTCCCCCTTCTTCTCCATACCGGATCGCCTCAGCGGCGGCGGCTGCGGCCACCGGTCAGCAGGCGGGCAGTGAGGGCGGAGGCCGCGGTCACCAGAATGGCGGAGAGGATCGGATTGCTGGTCAGCGGCTGCGTCAGCCGGTTGAACTGGGCGATCAGACCATGGCCCTGCACCGCCGGTGCCGCCACCGTGCTGTCCTCATCCTCGTCGAGCATGGCGGCGTAGCGGTCGCGCGTGGCGCGGACCTGGCGGTGCTGGCGGTGCAGCAATCCGCGGGCTTCCTGAGGCAGATCGGCTTCCAGGGCCTCGTCATAGGCATCCTCGAGCGCCGCCTCGCCCCGCACCACCTCGCGCAGCACCCGACGGCGGCCCTGGCCGAAAAGGCTGCCCTTGAGGTCGAGGAAGACGCGATGCGCGGCGCCCAGCGTGCTGCCCGAGCGGCGCGGCTCGCCTCCTTCGAGGTGCAGCAGGCGGTCGAGATCCTGCGCCATCTTCTCCCGCCGCTCCGCCAGCTCCGCGAACTCGATGCGCAGGAAGCGGTCGGAGGTCAGCCGGCGGCCCTGATCGTAGCCCCGATGGCTGTCATGCAGATAGGCGCTCAGCGTCTTCAGGGCGGAGCTACCAGGCGAAGTCCGCTGGGGGGCGGTCAGGTCATTCATCTCTCGAACATCCTTCAACGGTGTATGGCCACCCCTTCCGCCGTCAGGCCTTGTTGGACGGCGGCGGCGGCTCGCATTCACCGGTCCCGTATTCGGTTTCCGGGAAATGCTTGCGCGCGCTGGGCGGGGTCGGCTGCGGCTGCGGGTCCTCCCGCGGCGGCGTCTCCGGCGGTGGCGGTTCGGGCGAGGGCGGGTCGATCGGCGGGCTCTCGGGCGGAGGCTGCGGCGAGGGCACCTCCGGCGTCAGCTGGCTGCGCCGCGCCTCACCGGCGGAACCGGAAGCCGTGTTCGTGGCCTCACCCTGCGGCGGGCGAGGGGGGGTCAACTGATCGGACATGGTGTTCCTCCCGTTCCTGTTCCGGCCATCGCGGCCGATGGTCCGCCGCCGTCTCGCACTCAGGGCGCCCGATGTTCCGGGTCCGAGGCGGGGACGGGCGACGGAAGCGCCGGCCGGGGGCCGGTCTCTCCCGTCACCGGACGCCGCTTCAGCAACCGCTCCGCCAGTTCGGCGCGCAAGACGGAGGAAAGGCTGTCCGGCACAGGCCGCTCAAGCCGGCCCGAGGGCTTCAGCCGCGGGCGGCCTGGTTTCAAGTTCAGCATGCTGTCGTCATCCAGAGGCGTGGCGGGAAGCTAGGCGGGCTGGTGTCAGCCCTGCTCCTCCGCTTCGGCACCGCGGTTCGCGGCGCGGCCATGGGTCGCCTGTCCGCCCTTGCGTCCGGCGCTGGCCGCGAGGCTGCGGTCACGTGAGAAGGAGCGGTCCCCCGCCTGCACGGCCTGTCCACCCTTGCGGCCCGCCTCGGCGGCGAGAGCCGGGTCCTGGGCGAAACTGCGCTTGGCCGCTGGAACGCTCTGCCCGCCCTTGGAGGCGATGTCGCGCTGCTTGGCCTGGTCCATCGAGGCAAAACCCTGCTTACCGCCCTTGCGCTGGGTCATCCCTGTGATCCTTCCCTGGTACGCCCGCCAGCGGCGAGCCTGGTTGCACCGGGCCTCACGGTCCTCGCCGGCGCCGCTCCCACCCGCTCAGCGAGCCCACGCGGGAGCGACGCCCGGCAATGCCGCGGGCACCTGTCGCAAAAACGCCCCGCCAGCGGCTTCGTTGCAGGTTTTCCCATTGATGCAACACGACATTCTCACGCCGGCCAAGCCTCAGCTCACCATGGCGGCGACGATGAACGCGACGATGACCAGGACGAGGGACGCCAGGAGAACCCAGCGCATACGGCCGAAGGTGACCCCCTGCCGTACCTTGGTGGTCGGGATCGGCTTCTCCGGCATGGGCGCCTCGTGATGCCCGGGCGGCGGCTCGATGACGCGTTCGCGGGCCGGGGTGTCGTCTCGGGCATCGGACATGGCGACTTCTCCTCGCTGTGGCAGGCCATCCTGGCAGTCGGATGCCGGTGGAGCCGGTGGTATGCAGATGGCATGCAGAGGGGAAACGCGGGGTGGCAGCAGAGTTGCATCCCGCGCGCGCCTGGAACCCCACGGCCTCGCCGGGAGTTATTTCCGCGAGGGCCGTTCCGGCCCGCAGCTGGAGGAGACCATCATGGCGGATCCGACCACCGACCCCACCGGCCCGTCCGCGCGACGGCATGACGAGATGGTCAACGAGATCGCCCCCGGCGGCAGCGCGCGGCTGATCTCCTCGGACCGGGTGGAAGGCACCGCGGTCTTCGATCCCTCCGGCAACCGGCTGGGGTCGATCGAGGCGCTGATGATCGACAAGGTCCGGGGGGTGGTCGAATACGCCGTCCTGTCCTTCGGCGGCTTCCTCGGTATCGGCAGCTCCCACTACCCTCTGCCCTGGGACCAGCTGCGCTACGACATCGGCCTCGGCGGCTATGTCGCCGATGTCAGCGCCGAGCAGCTCCAGCAGGCCCCGTCCTTCCGGCGGGAGGAGGCGGTCGACTGGTCCGACCAGCAATGGGGTGAGCGGGTGCGCGGCTTCTACGGCCCTTCCCCCTACGGCTCACGCGACGACGCCTGAGACGAGGCCGGACGGCCGGCGACGTCCTCGCGACGCGCCGGCTGCCGGGAGAGTGGGCCGCGAGGCCCTGCGTCGTTGTCGTAACACTTGAATTCTCTGCTGCGGGGATGCCGTCGGCGACACTGCGTCGCCGGCGGCGCCGTTGTTCCGGCGCGTCGAGATCCAGATCGATTGCTGTCAAAACCTTACAGTCAGGAGCACAAAGCAAATCAATACTGCGAGGGCAGGGGGTGGCTAGGATGCGTGCGCGTGGCAAGGCCAACGCCCTTCATGGTGGAGGGTACTTGGATGTTACGCAACCATAACGGTGGCACGACCACCCAGCCGGAGACCCTCCATGTACCTCGATCGCAACACCCCCGTCGTCGCCGAGACCGCTGGCCGCAGCCTGCCGCCCGCGCATGTCGCCCTGTCGGCCCTGCGCTTCGACAATCTCGAACTCCGCCTGGAGCCGGAAAGCCGCACCGCCTGGTGCACCATGCGCCCGCAGGGTCGCCCGAGCTACACCCTCGAACTGATGCAGGATGTGCATCGCATGCAGGACGCCATGTCCGCGCTCTTCGCGGAGCGCGCGGCGCTGGGCGAGCGGCCGGCGGACTGGTTCGTGATGAACTCGGCCGTGCCGGGCATCTACAATCTGGGCGGTGACCTGGCGCACTTCGCCGAGCGCATCCGCTCGCGCGACCATGCCTCGCTGGTGCGCTACGGCCACATCGCGGTGGAGGCGATCCACAAGAACACCGTCGCCTTCGGCCTGCCGCTCATCACCATGGCGCTGGTCCAGGGGGACGCGCTGGGCGGCGGCTTCGAGCACGCGCTCTCCTTCGACATGATCGTCGCCGAGCGCAGCGCCAAGATCGGCCTGCCGGAGATCCTGTTCAACATGTTCCCCGGCATGGGCGCCTACAGCTTCCTCTCGCGCCGCATCGGCCGTCGGCAGGCCGAGGAGCTGATCACCTCCGGCCGCATCTACACCGCCGCGGAACTGCACGCGATGGGCGTGGTCGATGTGCTGGCCGAGGATGGCGAGGGCGAGGCGGCGGCGCGCGACTATATCGCCCGCCACAGCCGCAAGCACAACGCGCACCTGACGATGCACCGCGCCCGCCGCCGGGTGGATCCGGTGACGCTCGACGAGCTGCGCGACGTGGTGGAGATGTGGGCCGGGGCGGCGATGAACCTGGGCGAGGCCGACCTCAAGAAGATGGGCCGGCTGGTGGCGGCGCAGGAGCGCCGGCTGGGCAGCCTGCCTTCCGCGGGGCTGGCGCACGCCGCAGAGTGATGCGCGGCCTCACGAACAGACCGGTCGCATGAGGACGCGCCCGTCTTCCCGGCGGGGGGCCGGGACGGGGTGGCTCAGCCGCGATGCTCGCCGGCGCCGGCATCGTCCGCGGGATCGCCCCTGTAGGCCCGGCGCGTCCGCTCGAGCTCGGCACGGGCCCGCTGCGCGAGGTCCGCCCCCTCGCGCATCATCGCCTCCCGCCCCAGGCGGCGCCATTCGGTGCAGAGGCGGGCGAGCGCCAGGGCGCCGACATTGGCGGCGCTGCTGCGCAGGGCATGCGTCTCGGAATGGAAGCGCGTCGCGTCGCCGGCCAGGGCAGCGGCGGCGATCTCCTCGATCAGCGCCCCCGCATCGTCGAGGAAGTCGCGCGCGAGTCCCTGCAGGAACTCCTCGCCGCCGAGCTGGCGCAGGTTCTCCACCACCTCGTCATCCAGCGCCGGGCTGGTCGGGCGGAAGCGCGGGTGGCTGGCGATGGCGGTCACCGGCCCGGCGGGCGCGGCCTGGCCCGGGCGGGGCGGGCGCGCCCGCTCCTCCACCAGGCGCAGCAGCTCGTCCGGCCGGATCGGCTTGGTCACGTGGCCGTCCATGCCGGCCTCGGCACAGCGCCGCACCGCCGCCTCCGTGGCATCGGCGGTCAGCGCCAGGATCGGCAGATGCGGCTGCCCGAGCGCCATGACGCGGAACAGCTTCGTCGCCTCGATGCCGTCCGTGTCCGGCATGTTCACGTCCATCAACACCAGATCGAGGCTGTCGGCCTCCTGCTCCAGGATGTCGAGCGCAGCATCGCCATTGTCGGCCAGCCGCACGGCATGGCCGGCCCGTTCCAGGATCTTGGCGACAACGCGCTGGTTCACCCGGCTGTCATCCGCCACCAGCACGCGCAGCGGCCGCGCGGGCCGCCGAGCGGGAGCGGGAGCAGCCCCGGCCTCCTCCGGGGGTGCCGCCTCCTGCGGCTCGTCGCCGGCCGGGGCGGGGGCCAGGGCCAGGGCCAGGCGCAGCGCATGCGCCAGCTCCTCGCCGGTGGCCTGGGGCGGCAGCAGGGTCTCGGCCGCGTGGCGCAGCGTCTCGGGCGGCAGCGCCGGCGCGGCGCCTGCCTCGTCCACCAGCAACCGGGGATGCGCCGGCGCGTCGGCGGGCAGGGCGACCGGCGCATAGGCCAGCAGCAGGCAGCGCCCTTCCGGCCCTTCGGGGCGGGCCCGCATCAGGCGCGCCGCCTCCTCCACACCGGCCGCCGGCCGTGCCTCGGCGCCGAACTCTGCCAGCTTCTCGGCCAGGGCCGCCGCCCGGATCGGTGCCGGGTCGAGCAGCACCACGGCGAGGCCGGCGAGAGAGGGGCGGGGCTGCGGCGTGACCGCCTCGGCCAGGACGGTGAAGCGGAAGGTGCTGCCCTGTCCGGGGATGGAGGTGACGCCGATCTCGCCCCCCATCAGCCGCACCAGCCGGCGGCAGATGGCAAGGCCCAGCCCGGTGCCGCCGAAGCGGTTGATGATGGTGGAATCGGCCTGGGTGAAGTTCTCGAAGATCCGCTCCTGCGCCTCGGGCGCGATGCCGATGCCGGTGTCGGAGACCTCCACGGTCAGGCGCAGCCGGGTCTCGCCCGGCGCCGGCGGCGCGGCGTCCAGGGCGACGGTGACCCCGCCCTCCGCGGTGAACTTCACCGCGTTGCCGGCCAGGTTCAGCAGCACCTCCATCAGGTGCCGGCGGTCGCCGCGCAGCAGCAGCGGCGTGCGCGGCGTGACGTGCAGGGAGAAGCGCAGGCCCTTGGCGCGGCACTGCGCGGCCAGCAGGCGGCGCAGCTCGGCGAGCAGCGGGCCCACCTCGATGTCCACCGTCTCGGTCGGCATGCGGCCAGCCTCGATGCGCGACAGGTCGAGGATGTTGTCGATCAGCGCCAGCAGCGAATGCGCGGCGGTGTTCACCGTCTCCAGCATGTCGCGCTGCTCGCCATCGAGCCGGGTATCGCGCAGCAGGCCGCCCATGCCGATGATGGCATTGAGAGGCGTCCGCAGCTCATGGCTGACGCTGGCCAGGAAGAGCGACTTGGCCTGGCTCGCCTCCTCCGCCTGCTGCCGCGCGGCGGACAGGCGGCGGATCAGCGTGCCGGCATAGAGCGGCAGGATCAGCAGGCCGATCAGCAGGCCGATCGACAGGTGGAGCTGGCCGTTCCAGTAGGGCGTGGTCAGGATGACGAGGCCGAAGCCGAGGAAGGCCACCAGCATGGCGACCCGCAGCGAGGACAGGCCGAAACGGAAGCCGTTGCCGAAGATCACCCAGAGATAGATCGGGAAGAACAGCGCCACCGGTTCCTCGCCGATGTGCAACTGCCAGGACAGGAAGCCGCAATCCAGCAGCAGCGCGGCCAGCCGGCGCGGCGGCGAGGCGGCGGGCACGAGCAGGATATGGCCCAGGATGCCAAGGGCGAGGGCGACATAGACCGCCATGGCCAGCAGCGCGTCCCGGGAATCGCCGCCGACCAGCAGGAAGAGGATGATGACCGCCGCGAAAGCGAGGCGGTTGAAGCTCATCTCGTGCTCGCTGTCCGGACGCCCCCGCAGCCGGTTGCGCAGCCAGGCCAGCGGCCCGGGGCGGCGTCCGGGCGGCGGCGTGGCGGCCTTGCTCACGGCACGCCGTAGGGCTCGGCGGGACTGGCCGCCGGGATGAAGGCTCCCGCCGGGTCATGCTCCGCCAGCAGCCGCGACAGGGCTTCGGCCGGGATGGGCGGGCTGAAGTAGTAGCCCTGCACCTCGTCGCAGTTCTCCTGGGAGAGGCGCGCCAGCTGCTCGGCCGTCTCGACGCCTTCCGCCACCACCGAGAGCCGCAGCGAATGGCCCAGCGCCACGATGGTGCGCACGATGGCGGCATCGTTCGGATCGCTGACCATGCCGCGGACGAAGGACTGGTCGATCTTCAGCCGGTCCACCGGGAAGCTCTTGACGTAGTTGAGGGAGGAATAGCCGGTGCCGAAATCGTCCACCGAGACGCAGACGCCGAGCTGCCGCAGCTCCTGGAGCATGACGGCGGATTCCACCGCCTGCTCCATCAGGATGCCCTCGGTCAGCTCCAGTTCCAGGAGGGCCGGGTCCAGTCCGGTCTCGGCCAGGGCGCGGCGCACGATCTGCCCGACATCCTGGCGGCGGAACTGGATCGGCGAGAGGTTGACGCCGATCCGCAGCGGCCGCCCCGCCCGGGCCCAGGCGGCGGCCTGGCGGCAGGCCTCCCGCAGCACCCATTCGTTGATCGGGCCGATCAGCCCGGTTTCCTCCGCCACCGGCAGGAAGACGCCCGGGCTGACCAGGGCGCCGCCGCCCCGCCGCCAGCGCAGCAGCGCCTCGGCGCCGACGATGCGGTGCGTGCGGAGCGAGATCTGGGGTTGGTAGTGCAGCACGAATTCGTCGCGCTCGAGACCCAGGCGAAGGTCGCGCTCGACGCGCATGGCCTCCCGCGCCCGCTCGTCCATGGCGGCGGCGAAGAAGCGCCATCCGTTCCGCCCCTCGGCCTTGGCGCGGTACATGGCGAGGTCGGCGTTGCGCAGCAGCCCCGCGGCATCGCGGCCATCGCGCGGGGAGAGGGTGATGCCGAGGCTGGCGCTGGTGGACAGGACCTGGCCATCGCAGGCGAAGGGCGCCGAGAGGCTCTCGACGATCCGCGCGGCCAGCGCCGCGGCATCCTCCGGCCCGGAGATGCCGGCCTGCAGGATGGCGAACTCGTCGCCGCCCAGGCGCGAGACGGTGTCCTCCGGCCGGACCGACTGCTGCAGCCGCCGCGCCACCTCCTGCAGCAGCTGATCGCCGAGGTGATGGCCGAGCGCGTCGTTCACCGACTTGAAGCGGTCGAGATCGAGGAAGAGGAGCGCGAAGGCGTGCCCGCTGTTCCGCCCGCGCGCCAACTCGTGCCGCAGCCGCTCGCTGAGGAAGATGCGGTTCGGCAGGCCGGTCAGCGCGTCGTGATGCGCCATGTGGCTGAGCCGCCGCTCGGCCATCTTGCGGTCGGTGACGTCGAGCGAGGTGGTCAGCACCGTGACGACCTGTCCGGCGGAGTCGCGCAGCGGTGATTTGGTGGTGACCAGCACCCGCGCCTCGCCGCTGGGGCCGACCGCCTCCTCCTCCTGCTCGGCCAGGGCCGCGCCGGTCTCGAAGACGTGGCGGTCCCGCTCGCGCGAGGCGGCGCCGCGCTCGGCACCGAAGACCCGCTCGATCTCGTTGCCGACCAGCGCCTCCGGCGTCGATCCGGAAAATGCCGCCTGACTGGCGTTGACGAAGACGCAGCGGCCCTGGCGATCGGCGGCGGTGATCATGGCGGGGACGGTGTCGATCACCTGCGCCAGCGCCTTGCGGCTGTCGCGCAGCAGCGCCTCGCGCGTGCGGGCGCTGTCCTCCAGCTCCTGCTCCAGGCTGCGCGCGCGGCGCTGGATCACCTGCTGCTGCCAGCGCATCCGCAACAGGTTGCGGGCGCGGGTCATGAACTCGTAGTGGTCCACCGGGCTGAGCAGGAAGTCGGTGGCGCCGGCCTCCAGCGCCCGCAGGCGGTAGGCACGGTCATTGTAGGCGGTGATGACGATCACCGGCACGTCGGCGACGGCGGGATTGTCGCCCAGGGCGCGCAGCCGGCGGGTGAACTCGGCGCCGTCCATGCCGGGCATGCGGAAGTCGGTGACCACGAGGTCTACGCTGTTGCCGCGCAGCCATTCGAGCGCCTGCTGGGGATCGCCGAAGGCCTCGACCCTGGCGCCGCGGTCCAGGGAGGCGGCGAGGCGCGAAAAGATGTCCCGGTTCGTTGTCCTGTCGTCGAGGATCAGGATGGTTACCATAATGTCTTGAAGACCTGTCCCCGGCTCGTGCGGCGTCGCGGCCGGAGGCCGCGTCACAAATCATATACACGGGGGAGAGGCCGCTGCACAAAGCACAATCATGAGGCGAATAACCCGACCACCTTGCGGCCTTCCGTCCGGAGATGCCTGGAGAGGACCACCGGAAGGGCGGGTGCGACGGGCCGGACAAGGTGGCTTGCCGGTCTCCCGGGGGGCCGGTAGCGTCCTGCCCCAAAGGTGCCTGCGGCCCGCCGGGCCCCCAGGCCAGGCCCGGAGAACGCCGCCATGATCGACCTTCACTACTGGACCACCCCGAACGGCCACAAGGTCACGATGTTCCTGGAGGAAGCCGGTCTCCCGTACCGGATCCACCCCGTGAACATCGGCAAGGGCGAGCAGTTCCGCCCCGAATTCCTGGCCATCGCGCCGAACAACCGCATCCCCGCCATCCTCGACACCGAGCCCGCGGATGGCGGCGCGCCGGTGTCGCTCTTCGAGAGCGGCGCCATCCTGCTCTACCTGGGCGACAAGATCGGCCGCTTCATCCCGCCCCCGCAGGAGATCCGGGGCCGGGCCGAGGTGCTGCAATGGCTGTTCTGGCAGATGGGCGGCCTCGGTCCGATGGCGGGCCAGAACCACCATTTCAACGTCTATGCGCCGGAGAAGATCCCCTACGCCATAGACCGCTACGTGAAGGAGACCAACCGCCTCTACGGCGTGCTGGACCGGCGCCTGGCCGACCGCGCCTTCGTGGCCGGGCCCGACTACAGCATTGCCGACATGGCGATCTATCCCTGGATCGTGCCGCATGAGCGGCAGGGCCAGAAGCTGGAGGACTTCCCCAATGTCGCGCGCTGGTTCGCGGCCATCAAGGCGCGGCCGGGAACGGTCAGGGCCTATGCCCGGGCGGAGGAGTTCAGCGCCCAGGCGATCAAGCCGGAGGACAGCCGGGCGGTCCTCTTCGGCCAGACCTCGACCACCGGAAAGCAGGGCTGAGACGATGGCGCTCCGGCTCTACGAACTGACCGGCGAGGACCCGGAGCGCCGCTTCAGCCCCTATTGCTGGCGCAGCCGGATGGCGCTGGCGCACAAGGGGCTCGACGCCGCCTGCATCCCCTGGCGTTTCACCGAAGGCGAGGCCCTCGCCTTCTCCGGCCAGGACAAGGTTCCCGTCCTGCGGGATGGCGAGACGGTGGTCGCCGATTCCTGGGCCATCGCCCTGTATCTGGAGCAGGCCTATCCCGACCGGCCGAGCCTTTTCGGCGGTGACCCGGCGGCCACGCGGTTCATCAACGCCTGGGCCGATGCGACGCTGAACGCCCATCTGGTCCGGCTGATCGTCAGCGACATCCCGCGTTGGCTGGGCGAGGGGCAGCGCGCCTATTTCCGCGCCAGCCGCGAGGCCCGCTTCGGCCAGCCCTTGGAACAGGTGACTGCCGGCCGCGAACAGCGCCTGCCGGAGTTCCGGGCCAGCCTGCAGCCGCTGCGGCTGCTGCTGCGCGATGCGCCCTTCCTCGGCGGCGAGGCGCCGCGATACGGCGACTACGCGGTCTTCGGCGGCTTCCAGTGGGCGCGGTCGGTCTCGGAGCTTGCGCTGCTGGAGCCGGACGATCCGGTGGCCGCCTGGCGCGAGCGCATGCTGGACCTGTTCGGCGGCCTGGCCCGCCGCTCCCCGGCGGCCTGAGGCACAGGATACCGCAAGCGGCAACCCTGAGCGCGGCGGCTCGTTCTCTCCACAGAACTTGCTGTTAACCGCCACAGTCAGGGAGTTGCCCATGGAGTATGAAACCATCTGGCTTGCCGAGCAGGAGGGGGTGCCGAACAACCCTCGGCTGCCGGTGCTGATCTACCGCGAGGCCTTCGAGGCCCGGCGGGCCGAGGCGGCGGAGGCGCTGTTCGCCGGCCATGGCTGGCCGCCCGCCTGGCGGGACGGCATCTACGGCCATGTCCATTTCCACACCACCGCGCATGAGGCCCTGGCCATCATCGAGGGCGAGGTCCTGCTTCAGCTGGGCGGGGAGGGCACGGTGCCGCAGCGGCTGCAGGCCGGCGACGTGGTGGTGCTGCCTGCCGGCACCGGCCACAAATGCCTGCTGGCGAGCGAGGATCTGCTGGTGGTGGGCGCCTATCCCGAGGGTCAGCGGCCGGATGAGCAGCGCGCCGAGCCCGGCCAGGCCGCGGCGGCGCGGGCCCGCATCGCCCGCCTGCCGGACCCGCCGGCCTGTCCGGTCACCGGCCAGCCCTATCGCCGCCGGCCCTGAGAGCCGGTCACGCGGCGGCGATGGCCGCCCGCATCGCCCGCACCCCGGCCTCCGGCCCTTCCGGATGGCTCCACACCGCCCCGACCACCGCCAGGAAATCGGCCCCCGCCCGCACCAGGGGGGCGCAGTTCGCCGCGGTGATGCCGCCGATGGCGACCGAGGGCAGCTCGAACATCTCCGTCCACCAGGTGAGGATCTCCGGCTCGGCGCGATGCTCGGCCTGCTTGGTCGCGGTCGGGAAGAAGGCCCCGAAGGCGACGTAATCGGCACCGACCTCACCGGCCTCCATCGCCAGGTGCCGGCTGCCGTGGCAGGTGATGCCCAGCGTCCGGTCCGGCCCGAGCAGCTTGCGGGCCGCCGCGTGGTCGCCATCCTCCTGGCCGAGATGCGCCCCGTCGCAGCCATGCGCCACGGCCAGGTCGGCGCGGTCGTTCATCAGGACGGCGACGCCGCGGGACTGCGCGACCGGGCGCAGCGCGTCGATGGCGCGCCGCAGTTCGTCCTCCGGCACATCCTTCAACCGCACCTGCAACGCGGCCACCTCGCCGGCGTCCAGCGCGCGGGCCAGCAGGTCCGGGAAGCGGCCGGGATCGATCCGGGGCGGGGTGATCAGGTAGAGCTGGCAGTCGGGCATGGGAGGCTGGGATCCAGGAGTGGCGGCGGAGCGGGGATGGCCCGCCCCGGCCGCCGGGTCAGGCCTTGTAGACGGCGATGATGTCCGACAGCAGCCTCAGCGCCTCCGCCTTCGGGCGCTGGAAGGTGTTGCGGCCGATGATCGAGCCATTGCCGCCGCCGGCGTGGATGCCCCTGGCCATCTCGACGAGCGACTCGCTGGTGCCCGCCTCGCCGCCGGAGAAGACCACCAGCCGCCGGCCGCCGAAGCAGGCCTGCACCACATGGCGGATGCGCCCGGCCAGGCTGCCGATCTCGGGCACCGGGTTCTTCTCGTAGGTCTTCTTCGCGGCGTCGAGGGAGATCGCCTCCGTCGGCGGCTTCACCTTGATGATGTGCGCCCCCAGCAGCGCCGCCATGTGCGCGGCATAGGCGCAGATGTCGAGCGCCGTCTCCGCCGTCTTGTCGAGATTGGGGCCGCGCGGATAGCTCCACACCACCACCGCGAGACCGGCCGACCTGGCCTCCTCGGCCAGCTCGCGCAGCTCCTCCATCATCTCGAACTGGTATTCCGAACCCGGATAGATGGTGAAGCCGATGGCCGAGCAGCCGAGCCGCAGGGCATCCGCCACCGTGCCCGTCACCGCCTGGTCCTTGGTGGTGGAGAGGCTGTTCGAGGAATTGACCTTCAGGATGGTCGGGATGGCGCCGGCATAGGTCGCGGCGCCGGCCTCGATCATGCCGAGCGGGGCGGCATAGGCGTTGAGCCCGGCCTCGATCGCCAGCTCGAAGTGATAGCGCGGGTCATAGGCGGCGGGATTGGGCGCGAAGCTGCGCGCCGGGCCGTGCTCGAAGCCCTGGTCGACCGGCAGGATCACCAGCCGGCCGGTGCCGCCCAGCTTCCCCTCCATCAGGATGCGGGCGAGGTTCGCCTTGGTGCCGGGATTGTCGCTCTCGTACCAGGAGAGGATGTCCTTCACGCGGGGTGTCAGCTGCATCGTCCGTCCTTCCGTGTCGGCGTTGTTTCCGCCGGATTCTGGCCGTACAGGCTTAGCCGAGCCCCCCCAGGATGTCACCAGCGGGGGATGTCACCGGCGCCGCCGTCGAGCCAGGCGTCCAGCGCGCGCTCCATGGCGCTGCCGAGCGGCGGCCGCAGCACCAGGGAAGGGGGCGCCCGCCGCCAGGCCGCGGCGCCCAGCGCGGCGGCCACGGCCTCCACCGCCGGCC
>NZ_JBSXMU010000004.1:0-99605 GCF_054073225.1 Teichococcus aerofrigidensis | reverse complement strand
CGGGCGCCGGGGCGGGGCGCCGGGCCCGCCAGGCCCCGCGCCGGGGTGGGCGGGCGACGCTGCTCGCCGTGGTCCCGCTCTGCGGCACCTTCGGGCTGATGGCCGCGCTGGGCGCCGTCGCCGGCGGCGCGGAGATCGTCTGCCAGGACCGCTTCGATCCCGCCGTGACCGACCGGCTGCTGCGCGCGCGCCGCGTGACGCACACGATCGGCGCCGACGACATGATCTACCGCCTGGCCGAGGTCGCCGCCGGCCGGCCCTATCCCGATCTGCGCTTCACCGGCTTCGCCAGCTTCAGCCCCGGCGCCGCGCGCGTGCTCGCCCTGAGCGATGCCCTCAACCTGCATGCGCGCGGTCTCTACGGCAGTTCCGAGCTGCTCGCCCTCTTCGCGATCCAGGAGGAGACGGATGCGGAGCGGCGCGGCCTCGGCGGCGGCCTGCCCCTGTCGCCGCGCGCCGAATGCCGCATCCGGGAGGGCGGCGAGCGCGGCGAGCTGGAATGCCGCGCGCCCTCGATGTTCGCGGGCTATCTGGACGATCCCGGCGCGACGGCGAAGGCGCTGACGCCGGACGGCTTCTATCGCACCGGCGATCTCTGCCGGCTGCGCGCCGAGGGCGGCTTCGACTACGAGAGCCGGCTGGGCGACGCCCTGCGGCTCGGCGGCTTCCTGGTCAGCCCCGAGGAGATCGAGGCTTTCCTCAAGGCGCTGCCCGGCGTGGACAATGCCCAGGTGGTGGGGCTGCGCGAGGCCAGCATGGCCGTCGCCTTCGTCACCCCCCGCCCCGGCGCGACACTGCGCGAGGCCGATCTCGCCGCCGCCTGCCGCGCCCGCCTGGCCCGCTACAAGCAGCCGGCCCGCATCCTGCCGCTCGACGCCTTTCCGGTCACGGAAAGCCCGAACGGCGTGAAGATCCAGCGCGTGCGCCTGCGCGAGATGGCCGAGGCGCTGATGGCCGACACCGAAGGAGCCACCCCATGAGCCACGCCCTCTACCTGGAGGATTTCCAGCCCGGCCAGCGCTTCGAGAGCCGCGGCCGCACGCTGACCGAGAGCGACCTGACGATGTTCGCCATGCTGTCGGGGGACTGGAACCCCGTGCATGTCGATGCCGCCTTCATGAAGGAGAGCCGCTACGGCCAGCGCATCCTGCACGGGCTGCTCGGCCCGGCGGTGATGACCGGCATGATGCACACGCTCGGCATCTTCGACGGCAGCGCCATCGCCATGCTGGACGTGAAGGAGCTGCGCTTCCTGAAGCCGCTGCTGATCGGGCAGACGGTGCATCTGGAACTCGAGATCCTCTCCGTCCGCGAGACCAGCGACGGGCAGCGCGGCGTGGTCGACCGGCTGTTCCGCCTGGTCGATTCCGAGGGCGTGACGGTGCAGGAGATGCGCTCGGCGGTGCTGGTGGCGAAGCGGGGCTGAGCCCCCCGCCCTACCCCGTGAGGCCGAAGCTGGTATCCAGCGCGTCCTGGACGCGGACCGGCCGCGAGAACACGCCGAACTCCACCGCCAGGTCGCTCGCCGCCTGCAGCTCCGCCACCAGCGGGGCATCGATCGGCACGGAACGGGTGCGCTGCACCTCATAGGCGCGCCGCAGCATCGGCTCCGGGATTCGCGTCAGCTCCGAGGTGCTGCGGGCGAATTCGGGAATGTGGTCCAGCGCCCAGGCGAAGCCGCGCTGCTGCCGCAGCAGCAGGTCCTGCACCAGCGCCCGCTTGTCGCGCAGCACGGCGTCATGCACGGAGATGAAGTTCACCGTGGGCGTCAGGCCGGTGCCATCGACCAGCACGCGGGCGCCGAAGCCGGCCAGCTCGATGGAGATATAGGGCTCCCAGATCGCCCAGGCATCCACGGCGCCGGAGCGGAAGGCCAGTGCCGCATCCACCGGGCCGAGCGGCACCAGGGTGATCTCCTCCGGCGCGATGCCCTCCCGCTTCAGCGCCGCCCGCACCAGGTACTGCCCCCAGCCGCCCCGGTTGCCGGCGATGCGCTTGCCGCGCAGATCCGCCAGGCTCCCGGCCTTGCTGTCGCCCCGCACCAGGATGGCCTGGGACTTCGGGTCGTGCCGCGTGGCGCCGACCGCCTTGATCGGCGCGCCATTGGCGAAGACGCTGAGGAAGGCGAGGTCGCCCTGGCTGCCGGCGTCGATCGCATGGGCGTTCAGCGCCTCCAGCAGCGGCGCCGCGGCGGGGAACTCGCTCCATTCGATGCGGTAGGGCAGGTCGCGCGCCTGGCCCGACACGTCGAGCAGCGAGCGCAGCCCGCCCTTCTGGTTGCCGACGCGCAGCACCGGCAGGCCCTGCGCGCGCAGGAGGGCGGGAGTGGCGAGGGGCGCGGCCGCCAGGGCGGCGAGCAGGGCGCGGCGGCGCGGCGCCAGGGGAAGCTGGGTCATCGGTTGGCGTCCTTGAAGGAGAGGCTGAGGGAGGGGAAAGGCGGCTCAGCCGCCCCGACATCGTTCCCGCCGAGGGCGCCGCATCGCCTCGGAGCCCGTTCGAGAATGCGGCGGCGGCGGGCTGGCGAGGGATTTTTCGTGCCGGGCAGGACGGTCCGCCGCTCCGATGCGGGGCATCGGGGCAAGGGCCTGCCGCCCCCGGCGCGGAAAGGACCCGGCAGACCGACCCGCGACCATTCCCGAACGGGCTCTCAGGCTGCCTGCCGCGAATCGGCGCCGAAGGCAGGCCGCGCCGCGGCGTCGTGGCCATCCTCGTCCACGCCCAGCGCGCCGAGCAGCCGCAGGCGCAGCGCCTCGAAGGCCGGATCGGCGCGGCGGCGCGGGCGCGGCAGGCCGATCGGGATGTCCTCCACCAGATGCCCGCCGGCCAGCACCAGGGCGCGGTCGGCCAGCAGCAGCGCCTCCTCCACGTCATGCGTCACCAGCAGCACGGCGGGGCGGTGCGCCTGGACCAACTCACCCACCAGGGACTGCATCCGCAGGCGGGTCAGCGCGTCAAGCGCGGCGAAGGGCTCGTCCAGCAGCAGCAGCTCGGGCTCGCGCACCAGGGCACGGGCCAGGCCGGTGCGCTGCGCCTCGCCACCCGAGAGGGTGAGTGGCCAGGCCTCGGCGCGATGCGTCAGCTCGACCTCGGCCAGCGCCGCCTCCGCCTTCCGCCGCGCCTCGGCGGCACTGCCCGGCAGGCCGAGCGCGACATTCTTCCAGACCTTCTTCCAGGGCAGCAGGCGCGGCTCCTGGAAGACCACGGCACGCCGCTCCGGCACCGTGGCGCGCCCCTCGGTCACGGGATCGAGCCCGGCGAGGGTCCGCAGCAGCGTCGTCTTGCCCGAGCCGCTGCGGCCGAGCAGGGCGACGAACTCGCCACGGCGGATGGTCAGGTCGATGCGGTCCAGCACCGGCGGCCGCTCGGGGCCGTGGAAGCGGCGGGTCAGGCCGTGCACCTCGACGACGGGACGGGTCATGGCGTCAGCCCTCCCGCACCAGGCTCGGGCGCCAGGCCAGGGCGCGGCGCTCCAGGGCGCGCACCAGCTGGTCGGCGGAGAGGCCGAGCAGAGCATAGACCAGCAGGCCGACGACGATGATGTCGGTGCGCAGGAACTCGCGCGCATCCATCACCAGGAAGCCGATGCCGGCGGTGGCGTTGATCTGCTCGCCGACGACGAGGCTGAGCCAGGCGGTGCCGAGCGCGTAGCGCAGCCCGACCAGCGCCTGCGGCAGTGCCGCCGGCAGGACGATATGGACGATCTTCTGCGCGTGGCTCAGGCCCAGCACCTGCCCCGCCTCCAGCAGCTTCGGGTCGGTGCTGCGGATGCCGCCGAACAGCGTCAGGTAGATCGGGAAGGTGGCGCCGAGCGCGACCAGGGCGATCTTGGTCGCCTCGCCGATGCCGAGCCAGAGGATCAGCAGCGGCACCAGCGCCAGGAAGGGCAGCGCGCGCAGCATCTGCAGGGTGGCGTCGATGGCGTCCTCGCCGAGCTTCGACAGGCCGGCGACCAGGCCCAGCGAGACGCCAGCGCCGATGGCGATGGCCAGGCCGATGGCCACGCGCTGCAGCGAGACCAGCAGGTGATGGCCCAGCTCGCCGGAGACGATCAGCTCCCAGGCGGCGGTCGCGATGGCGCTGGGCGGCGCCAGCATGCGGGTGGAGATCAGGCCGGCCTCCGCCGCCGCCTGCCAGAGCAGGATCAGCAGCACGGGCACGACGAAGCGGCGCGCCCGGCCGAGACCCGGCCAGCGGAAGGCCCGGCGGAAAGAGGGGCGTGCGGCGGCCCGGACGGGCGGCCTGCCCTCGAGGGCGGTGGTGGCGGAGGCTGGCATGAGGATCACTCCCGGTGCGGACGGCAGGGCCCGGCGGTCGGCCGGAATCGCGGGCGGGTCGCGGGCGCGTCAGCGCCGGCGGGCGAGGCGGAGCATCGGGCGACAGCGGCCCCGGCAGGGCCCGGGCCGGTTCAGGACAGGGAAAACGAACATGGTCAGGAGATTCCACGCAAAGCCATGCGTGTAAAGAAATTCCACCCTCGCACTTCCAGGCGCCCTCACCTCCCCCTCCACATTTCGGGAATTCCTTTAATGCCCTGTAAGGAAACAGTATTCCCCTGAGAATGCCGGGAGCCACGGGGTCCGGCGGGCGGTACGGGAGAATGTCCGTCTCCGGGCCGCCCGGCCCGCAGCATGGCGTTCCACCGGAGCGCTCAACTTTACGAAATTCAACCTCGCTCTCCGGCCCAACCGCCTCGCCTCCCGGGTGTTGCTCAGCAGCGGAGGGGAGACAGGCGCATGGAATGCAGACTCGACGGGCAGGTGGCGGTGGTCACCGGCGCGAGTTCCGGCCTCGGCCGCGCGGTCGCCCTGCTCTACGGCCAGTCCGGTGCCGCGGTGGTGGTGAACTATCACCGCGATGCCGAGGGCGCGGCCGAGGTGGTGCGGCAGATCGGGCAGGCCGGCGGACGGGCGCTCGCCGTGCAGGCCGATGTGGCCGAGGAGGCGGCGGTCGAGGCCTTGTTCGACGCCGCCGCCCGCCATTTCGGCGGCATCGACATCCTGGTCGCCAATTCCGGCCTGCAGCAGGACGCGCCGGTCGCGGAGATGACCCTGGAGCAGTGGCGGCGGGTCATCGACGTCAACCTGACAGGTCAGTTCCTCTGCGCGCGCGCCGCGATCCGCCGCTTCCGCGCCCAGGGCAGGCGGCCCGGCGCCGCCCCCAGCCTCGGTAAGATCCTCTGCATGAGTTCGGTGCACGAGGTCATCCCCTGGGCGGGGCGGGTGAACTACGCCGCCTCCAAGGGCGGGGTGGCGCTGCTGATGCGCAGCCTGGCGCAGGAGGTGGCGGCGGAGGGCATCCGGGTGAACGCCATCGCCCCCGGCGCCATCCGCACGCCGATCAACGCGGAGAACACCGAGGGCGAGGCCGGGGAGAAGCTGTTGTCGCTGATCCCCTATGGCCGCATCGGCACTCCGGAGGACGTGGCGCGCGCCGCGCTCTTCCTGGCCTCCGACATGGCCGATTACGTGGTCGGCGCCACGCTCTTCGTCGATGGCGGCATGACGCTCTACCCCGCCTTCCGCGACAACGGGTGAGGCGCGCCCTTGGCGCGTGATCTGTTCACATTCGTTCACAGAACACGCTTTCCATCCTTGTTCGATCGCGTGATTCACGCCTTTCGGTGATTCCACCTCAGGCGGTCACGCTCTAGCCTTTTGTTTTTGCGAGCATCTTCACCCGATCAGTTGATTTCAACCGATCGGGATCTGCTCTAGTCGGCGTACTGTCCCGCCGCCTGGATGATCGGCCGCCAGCGCGCCACCTCCTCCGCCAGGTAGCGGCGGTGATAGGCCGGCGTCGCGCGCTCGGCGCCGGCCGGCTGGGTGACCAGTTCGCCGAAGCGGGTCAGCAGCCGCTCCTCGCGCAAGGCGGCGCGGATGGCGGCCGAGAGCCGCTCCTGCACCTCGGGCGGCGTGCCGGCGGGGGCGTAGAGGCCATGCCAGGTGCTCATCAGGATGTCCGGCTCGCCCGCCTCGGCCGTGGTGGGCAGGTCGAGGCCCGGCACCCGCCGCGGCAGGGTGACGGCATAGGCCTTGATGCGCTTCTCGCGGATGAAGGGCGCCGTGTTGGTCGCCTGGTCGCAGAAGACATCGATGCGCCCGGCGATCATGTCGGTGATCGCCGGCGCGCTGCCGCGGAAGGCGACGGTGGTGAGCTTCCGGCCCGCCGCGCTCTGCAGCAGGACGCCGCAGAGCTGGTTGGCGCCGCCGAGCCCGGCATGGGCGAGCGTCAGCGCCTCGCCCTTCTCGCGGATCTCGCGCATGAAGCCGGCGAGGTCATCGGCCGGAAAGTCGGGCCGCGCCACCAGCGTCATCGCGGCGTCGGAGACGAGGCCGAGCGGCGCGAAGCTCTCCTGCACGTCATAGGGCAGCTTACGGTAGAGCGTGGCGGTGCTGGCATGGCCGATGTGATGCATCAGCAGCACCGTGCCGTCCGGCCGCGCCTGGGCCACGCGGCCGGCGGCAATGGTGCCGCCGGCGCCGGTGACATTCTCCACCACCACCGACTGTCCGAGATCCTTGGCCATCCCCTCGGCCACCAGCCGGCTGATGACGTCGGTCGGCCCCCCGGCGGCGAAGGGCACCGTCACGGTGATGGCGCGGTCCGGCACGCCGCCGCGGCCCTGGGCCAGGGCGGGGGTTGCCAGCAGGGCGGCGCCGGAGGTCAGGAGGGTTCGGCGGTGGATCATGGATGTCTCCCTTTCGTTGCGTCTGTTTTCGTCCAGTCTGGCCCGTTGGCCGGAGCCGGCAAAGACGCAATCGGGGGACGGAGGCCGCTAGCCCCGCCGCGCCTCAGACATTGGCGCTGCGGATCGCGTCGCAGACCGCCTCGGTCACCTCCCGGGTCGTGGCCTTGCCGCCCAGGTCGGGGGTGAGGAGGCCGCTGGCGGTGACGCGCTCCACCGCCTTCATCAGCCGCGCCGCCGCCTCGCGCTCGCCCAGATGCTCCAGCATCTGCGCCCCGGTCCAGAAGGTGGCGACGGGATTGGCGATGCCCTTCCCGGTGATGTCGAAGGCCGAGCCATGGATCGGTTCGAACATCGAGGGGAAGCGCCGCTCGGGGTCGATGTTGCCGGTGGGCGCCACGCCCAGGCTGCCGGCCAGCGCGGCGGCGAGATCGGAGAGGATGTCGGCGTGCAGATTGGTGGCGACGATGGTGTCGAGGCTCTGCGGCTTCAGCACCATGCGCATGGTCATGGCATCGACCAGCATCTTGTCCCAGGTGACGTCCGGGAACTCGCGCGACACCTCCTCGGCGATCTCGTCCCACATCACCATGCCGTGCCGCTGCGCGTTCGACTTGGTGACGACGGTCAGCAGCTTCCTCGGCCGCGCCTGCGCCAGGCGGAAGGCGTAGCGCATGATCCGCGTCACGCCGACGCGGGTGAAGATCGCCACCTCGGTGCCGACCTCCTCCGGCAGGCCCCGGTGCGCGCGGCCGCCATGGCCGGAATACTCGCCCTCGGAATTCTCGCGCACGATCACCCAGTCGAGGTCGCCGGGCCCGCAGTCGCGCAGCGGCGGGGTGATGCCGGGCAGGATCGTGGTCGGGCGCACATTGGCGTACTGGTCGAAGCCCTGGCAGATCGGCAGGCGCAGGCCCCAGAGGGTGATGTGGTCCGGCACATCCGGCGCGCCGACGGCGCCGAAGTAGATGGCGTCGAACGCCTTCAGCCGCTCCAGCCCATCCGCCGGCATCATGACGCCGTGCTTCCTGTAGTAGTCGGAGCCCCAGGGGAACTGCTCGACATGCAGGCGGAACTCGCCGGTGCGCTGGCTGAGCGTCTCCAGCGCCTGCAGGCCGGCGGCGATGACCTCGGGGCCGATGCCGTCGGCGGGGATGGCGGCGATGCGGTACTCGCGCATGGGGGGCGTCACTCCGGGATGGTTTTCCCGGCAGGATAGACCGTTTCGCCGCCATGCCCATCGGGTGCCAAAGAAAAGGCCGGGGAAGGCGATGCCCTCCCCGGCCCTCTCTCCTCCCCGGCGGTCAGGCCGCCAGGGCAAGCTCCGGCGGTGCCGGCTCGGCCGCCGCGACCTCCAGCATCGGGCGGTCGCGCACCTCGGCCAGGCGGGTCTGGTCGAAGCCGTTGAAGCCGGTGCGCAGGCAGGCGCCATAGGCCCCGAGCTGGCCGATCTCGATCCAGTCGCCCTCGCGGACATCCTCGGGCAGGAGGAAGGGCCCGCGCATGAAATCGGCGCTGTCGCAGGTCGGGCCGAAGAGCGAGAAGCCGCGCTCCGTCGTGGCCGCCCCGCCCTCCGGGCGGATCAGCCGGGAGGGGAAGCGGAAGCCCGGCGCCCCGGCATCGGAGAGGGTGCCGTAGACGCCGTCATTGACATAGAGCGTGTCGCCGCGGCGCATCTGCACCTGCACCACGACGGAGCCGCCGCCGGCCGCCAGCGCGCGCCCCGGCTCGCACCACAGCTCGGCGCCCGGCAGGCCCAGCGCCTCGAAACCCGCCTCGATCTCGGCGAAATAGGCGCCGAGCGGCAGTGGCTCGATCTCCGGATAGGCCACCGGAAAGCCGCCGCCGACATCGACCACGTCGATGGCGACGCCAGCCAGGCGGATCGCCTGTCCGGCCAGCGCCAGGGCGCGGCGATAGGCCAGCGGATCCATGCACTGCGAGCCGACATGGAAGGAGATGCCGAGCCGCGCCGCATGCGGCCGCGCCGCGCGCAGCAGCCCGACGGCCGCCTCCAGCGTCGCGCCGAACTTGCCCGACAGATCATACAGCGCCCCGCCCCCCGGCGGCGGCGCGATGCGCACCACGAGGCCGAGGCCCTCCGCCGCGCCGGCGCCGGTCTCCTCCAGGATCTTGGCCAGCTCGCTCGCATCGTCCAGCACGAAGTCGCGCACGCCCTGGCGGGTCCAGGCCTCGCGGATGGCCGGGCGGGACTTCACCGGATGCATGAAGTGGATCGCGGCCCCGGGGAACATCCCGCGCACCAGCGCCACCTCGGCCGCCGAGGCGCAGTCGAAGTGCCGCACGCCGCCATCCCAGAGCGCCTGGAGCAGCAGCGGCTCGGGGTTGCACTTCACGGCATAGAGCACCGTGCCCGGAAAGCCGGTGACGAACTCCGCCGCGCCCCGGCTCAGGGCGGCGGGACGCAGGCAGAGCATCGGCTCGGCCGGGCGCTCGATGGCGACCAGGGCATCGACGGAGGGCAGGGCCGCGAGGCTCACCCGCGTCGCGGGACGGACAGGCGAGACAGCGGTGCGGGCGCGGAGGAGGCTCATGGCGGAAATCCCCACAACAACAGGCGACAGCGGAGGAGCCGGCGCGGCCGGCGGCGATGCGAGGCGGGCTGGAAGCGTGGCGCTCCCGGCGATGGCCTCAGGCGATGTTGCGATGGGTGGGCATCGCAGGCGTCCGTTCACCGAACATATCCACACTCCCTTCAGGACGCCGGCCCGCGAGGACCGGCCACTTCGAGAAAGGACGCTTCTACGTCGTTGCTGTGCCCCCTCCGGGAGCTCGCGGCACGTGCGATGGCGTCAGAGGCCGCACCATTTGGGTGGCGGCAGGAGGGTTTTAAAGGAATTCGCCCGAATGAGGGAAAAGTTTTCGGTGCCTCAGCCCTGCTCCCGGCGAATAGCGGCCCCTTTCGGGCCTTACTCCGGCTTCCGTCCGGCCATGAGCGCCAGGTATTCCCAGGCGAGCGTGGCACCGGCCAGGGCGGTGATCTCGGACACGTCGAAGGCCGGCGCCACCTCGACGATGTCCATTCCGCGGAAGTCGAGCCCGCCCAGGCGGCGCAGGATCGCCTGCGCCTGCCAGCTCGCCAGCCCGCCGATCTCGGGCGTGCCGGTGCCGGGGGCGAAGGCGGGGTCGAGCGTGTCGATGTCGAAGCTCAGATAGGCGGGGCCGCCGCCCACCACCGCCCGGATGCGCGCCGCCACCGCGGCCGGCCCCATCTCGTGCACCGCCTGCGCATCCAGCACCGTGACCCCCTGCCCCAGCGTCCAGTCCCAGACCTCGCGCTGCACCGGCGAGCGGATGCCGACCTGGATCATCCGCGCGGGATCGACCAGCCCCTCGCGGATGGCGTGCCAGAAGACCGATCCATGTCCCCAGACCTGGCCGAAATTGTCGGGCCAGGTGTCCACATGGGCGTCGAAATGCGCCAGGCCGAGCGGCACGCCGAGGCGCCGGCGCAGCGCCCGCAGCAGGGCCAGCGTCACGCCATGCTCGCCGCCGAGGGCGATCAGGTGGCCGATGCCGGCGGCCTGTGCCTCGATGGCGGCGAGGCTGGCCGGGATGTCGCCGAGCGCGATGGCGAAGTCCCCGGCATCGGACAGGGAGAGCGCCGCCGGATCGACCCAGCTCGCCGGATGCGCGCCATCGACCAGCATGCGGCTGGCGCGACGGATGGCCTCGGGGCCCGAGCGGGCGCCGGCGCGGTTGGTGGTGCCGATGTCGAGCGGAATGCCGGCGACGACGAAATCCGCCGCCGTGTCGTGGCGGGTGACGCCGAGGAAGCCCGGCGGCGTGGCGAAGGTGGGGACCAGGGACATGCCGCAGACCTCCTGAGGGATGGCGGAAGGCCGTCTCCAAGCATGGATCGCCGTGCGGTGCCACCTCGGCCGGGGGAGCTTAACCCCCCCGGCTCCCCGGCCCTACCCCCGCCCCGGTCTCAGGCGATGCCCTCCGCCTTCAGCCGGGCGATGTCCTCCTCCGAATAGCCGAGGCCCCGCAGCACCTCCTCCGTGTGCTGGCCGAGCAGCGGCGCGGCGGAGCGGTAGTCCGGCGGGGTCGCCGAGAGCTTCACCGGATTGGCGATCACCTTCACCGTCTGGCCCGAGGCATGCTCCATCTCCACCACCATGTTCCGCGCCACGACATGCGGATCGGCGAAGACGTCCTTCAGCGTGTTGATCGGGCCGCAGCCGATCTTGAGCGCCTCCAGCTTCTCGATCCACTCCCGGGTCGGCCTGGTCTTGGTCACCGCCGTCAGCGTCTCCGTCACCAGGGCGCGGTTGCCGACACGGGCGGCATTGGTGGCGTAGCGCTCGTCGGCCAGCAGGTGCTCCAGGCCGAAATTGCGGCAGAAGCGCTCGAAGGTCGGGTCGTTGCCGATGGAGAGCACCATGTAGCCGTCGGCGGTCGGGAAGACCTGGTAGGGCACGATGTTCGGATGCTGGTTGCCGAGGCGCGGCGGGTTCTCGCCGGTCGAGAGGTAGTTCATGCCCTGATTGGCCAGCCAGGCCACATGGGTGTCGAGCATGCCGATGTCGATCTGCTGCCCCTGCCCCGTCGCCTGCTTGTGGCGGAGCGCGGCCAGCACACCGATGGTGCCGTAGAGGCCGGCGAAGAGATCGGCCACCGGGATGCCGACCTTCTGCGGCTCGCCCTCGGGCTCGCCGGTGAGCGACATCACGCCGCCCATGGCCTGGATCAGCGCGTCATAGCCCGGGCGCGGCGCATAGGGGCCGCTCTGACCGAAGCCGGTGATCGAGCAGTAGATCAGGCCGGGATAGGTCTCCCGGAGCTGCTCATAGGCCAGGCCGTACTTGGCCAGCGCGCCGACCTTGAAGTTCTCGACCAGGATATCGGCCGTCTCCAGCAGCTTGTGCACCACCGCCTGGCCCTCGGGCTTGGCGATGTCGAGCGTCACCGACTTCTTGTTGCGGTTGACGCCGACGAAGTAGGCGCTCTCCCGCGTGTTCGGCATGTAGGGCGGCGCGAAGCCACGGGTATCGTCGCCGGCCTCGGGGCGCTCGATCTTGACCACGTCGGCGCCCAGATCGGCCAGCATCTGCGTGCAGGTGGGGCCGGCCAGGACCCGGGTCAGGTCCACCACGCGAAGGCCCTTCAGCGGCCCCGTCGGCTCGGTCATGGCTCTCGTTCCTTCATGGCTGGTTCATGGGGGTGTCCCCGGCAGGTAACACCCGGAAAGACGAAAAGAGAAAGGGGCCGGACGGGGATCGCCGGAGGGGGATCGCCGGAGGGGGATGACCGGAGGGGGATCGCCGCCTGGCCCCGGGGAGAGTCGGCCTACAGCCAGCCCGGCAGGATCAGCACCGCCCAGGCCAGCGCCGGGCCGAGCACCACGACCAGCCCGCTGTAGATCAGGAAGCGCCGGAACAGCTGGTCGCGCTCGCCTTCCGGCGCATTGGCCAGCACCAGGGCGCCGTTGGTCGAGAAGGGGCTGACATCGACGATGGTGGCGGAGATGGCGAGGGCCGCGATCATGCCCACCGCGCCGATCTCGCCGCCGGCCAGGAAGGGCACGGCCAGCGGGATGATGGCGCCGAGCACGCCGGTCGACGAGGCGAAGGCCGAGACCACGCCGCCGATGTAGCAGAGCAGCATGGCCGCCAGCAGGGCCGAGCCCAGCGCCGCCACGTTGGTGCTGACCATATCGATGGCGCCCGCCTTCTGCAGCACGCCGACATAGGTGATGACGCCGGCGATCAGCAGGACGGTGGACCAGCTCACCTTGTCGATGGCGCCCTTCTGGGCATTGGGCGAGAGCAGCGCCAGCACGACGGCGATGGTCATGGCCACCATGCCGACGTTCAGCCCGAAGGCCAGCGAGCCGACGCCCAGGATGACCAGCCCGGCCAGGGTGAGGAGCTGGTCGCGGCTCGCCTGGGTGGGATGGGGATGCCCGCTCTCGCGGGGCGCGGCGGGCGTGCCGCCATGTCCGGTCACCGGCAGGGAGGCGCGGGCGCCGTCCTCGAACTCCTCGTGCGTGCCGGTGTCGCGCCGCCCGATCAGCCTGCCGCCGCCGAAGGCGAAGAAGACGCCGATGGCCACCGCGAGGTTGAAGAGCAGGCTGGCCAGGAACAGCGCCGTGTCGTTGCCCGGCAGGCCGGCGCGCTCGACGATCTGGTTGGTGATGCCACCATAGATGGAGATCGGCGAGAAGCCGCCGCCCTGGGCGCCATGCACCACCAGCAGGCCCATCATCAGCCGGTCGATGTCGTAGTGGCGGGCGAAGCGCAGGGCGATGGGGGCGATGATCGCCACCGCCGCCGGGGGGGGCGCCCCCCCCCCCCCCCCCCCCGACGCCGAACATGACCCAGGGAATGGCGGCGACATGGCCGCGCACGCCGCGCACCGCCCAGTGCACCAGCAGGTCGATGGTGCCGTTCTTCTGCGCGATGGCGAAGAGGTAGGTGATGCCGACCAGGGTGACGAAGAGGTCGCCCGGGAAACCGCCCAGGATGGCGTTGGCCGACATGCCCACCGAGAAGGTGCCGATCAGGAAGGCCAGCGCGAAGGCGATGGCGCCCATGTTGATGGGCAGGGCGGTGCCGAGGATGAACAGGACGACAAGCCCCAGGATCGAGGCCATGGCAGGTGACATTCGGGTTCCTTTGCTCGGACGTTTGCTCGGCAGGCAGCTCTTGAAGGGGCTGCGCGGCCGGAAGGCAAGAGGGAGGGCCGGTTTCCCCGCCCCTCCCCGCGATCGCCTCAGGTGGCGCCAGCCTTGCCGGCATCCTCCCGCGCGCCGGACAGCAGGCGGGGCAGCAGGGTCCGGCCGCGCGGCAGGGCGATGGCCGGCAGCGACAGCAGCGCGTCCACCGAGGCCGAGCGGGCCACGGCGCCGGAGCGGGCGAAGGCCTCGTGGTTCGCCTCGATCACCTCCGGGTCATAGAGATAGTTCACCATGACGCCGAAGGATTCCTCCATCCCCCGCGGCGCCGTGTTGCCCAGCCAGTTGATGCGCTCCAGCTTGGCGCCGTTGCCCAGGTGGAAGCGCGCCACGGGGTCGATGGCGCCCATGCCGGTGTTCGGGCGGGTCAGGTACTCGGCGGCCAGGCGCAGCAGCGGACCGCGCAGCGCGGCCTCCCGGATCGGGTCGCGCCACCATTCCCCTTCGGTCAGCATCTCGAGCAGCACGCCGGGGCCGGGGGCGACCTCCCCCTCCCTGGCCTCCTCCCTGGCCTCCTGCCCGGCCTCTTCCCGGGCCTCCTCCCCCCGCGCCCCGCGCCGCTGGGGCGCGGCGATCAGCGCGGCCAGCGCCGCCCGCTCATCCGCCCGCAGCGCGGCATCGTCGCGCTCCAGCTTGCGCTTCAGCCAGCGCCGGAAGCCCGGCACCGGCGAGAGGGTGGAGAAGCGGCGGAGCTGCGGCAGCTCGTCCTTCAGCTCCTCGACCACCTGCTTGATCAGGAAGTTGCCGAAGGAGACGCCGCGCAGGCCCTCCTGGCAGTTCGAGATCGAGTAGAAGATCGCCGTGTCGAAGTCCGGGGGCGGCGCCGTGACGGGGCCGCCGTCGCGCGTCAGCAGCGGCTGGATGGCGCCGGCCAGCCCCTCGGTCAGCGCCACCTCGACGAAGATCAGCGGCTCGCCCGGCAGGGCGCGGTGGAAGAAGGCGAAGCAGCGGCGGTCCGGCGCCAGGCGGCGCCGCAGGTCGCCCCAGCCATCGATCTCGTGCACCGCCTCATAGGCGATGATCTTCTCCAGGATGGCGGCGGGCGTGTCCCAATCGATCCGCCGCAGCTCCAGGAAGCCCTTGTTGAACCAGGAGCCGAAGAGATGCCGCAGGTCCACGTCGAGCGGGCGCAGCGAGCTGTCCTTCTTCAGCCGGCCCAGCATCTCCCGGCGCATCTCGACCAGGGCCGCGGTGCCGCCGGGCGCCATGTTCATCCGGCGCAGCAGCTCCTGGCGCGGCGGCTCGGCGCGCTCGAAGAGGGTCATGGCCCGTTCCGGCGAGGGCTCGGCCAGATAGGCTTCGGCGGCGGCCCGCAGCTGGGCGTGATCGGGCAGGAAGCCATTGGCCAGGAAGTGACGGAAGGCGTCGCGCTCCTCGGGCGAGAGATCGCGCAGCACCTGCAGCAGCTCGCGCGCCACCGCGGCGCCAGAGGCCTCGCCGCGTTCCGAGAGCAATGCGGCCGCCAGCAGGCGGGCCCGTTCCAGGGGGGGCGTGGCGGCGCCCGGCACCGCGGCATAGGGGCGCCCGCGATCGGCGATACCGGACCAGAGGCGTTCCAGCCAGTTGCGCGCGCCAAGGGTGATGGATGGTGCCATGGACTCTCTACTCCCCAAGCCTTGGGCTCGATTAGAACCCTTCGCGGCGCCTGAGACCAGGGGAGAATCCCTTACCATTATTCAAGAACGGTCATGGACCGTGAAATTGTATACGCACATTCGCTCAGGAGGCAGGCGCCGCAACCGTCTCCTGCAGCAGCCGCGTGACCACCGGCACGGCATGCGCCCGGTGCTCGTCCACCGCCCGGAGCAGCGCCGCGGCATCCCGCGCCCGGGCGGCCCGCAGGATCGTGGCGTGCTCGCGGCGCATCAGGTCCCGGTTCTTCGGATCACTGAAGTATACCGCCCGGTACTGGTCCGAGGCATCCCAGATCTGCTCCAGGATGCGCAGCAGGCGGGGCATCCCGCAGGCCTCGAAGAGCGCGAAGTGGAAGCGCCGGTTGGCCGGGATCAGCCCCGCCACATCTGCCGCGGCGCAGGCCGCGTCGATCTCCCGCGTCGCCGCCTCCATCCGCGAGAGGTCGGCCTCGGCCAGGAGCGGAGCGGCGCTCCGCACCGCCTCCGCCTCCAGCACATCCCGCAGCCGGTAGATCTCGCGCAGGTCGTCGGCATCCAGCCACGCCACGGCATAGCCGCGGTGCGGCGTGTAGAGCACCCGCCCCTCGCCTTCCAGGATCCGCATCGCCTCGCGCACCGGCACGCGGCTGACGCCGAACTCCTCGGCCAGCTGTTCCATCGGAATGGCCTGGCCCGGGCGCAGGAGGCCGAGGCCCAGCCGGCGCCGAAGCTCCGCCAGGACCGCTTCCTGCGCCGTCGGTGGCTTCACCCTCTGCGTCATTCCCCGCTCCTTGCGGCCGGCGCCGGGGCGCGCGGCGGAATTGGATTTATCATGTATAAATGCGAGGGTAAAACCATCGCCGGGCGCGCCTGCCCGGCCCAGTCTCGGAAGAACCCCCTGGGAGGAACCCCGATGTCCGAAGACAAGGCCTTGCCCGATCAGGGCCTGCCGGTCCGCCACGCGGTGTCGGACCGCATCGGCTTCATCGGCCTGGGGCAGATGGGCCTGCCCATGGCGTGCTGTCTGCGCGCCGCCGGCCTGGCGCTGACCGTGCACGACACCGCCCCCGACGCGCTCGAGCGGCTGGCGGCGGCCCCCGGCGCGGCGCCGCCGCAGCGTGCCGACAGCCCCGCCGCGCTGGCGGCCGGCAGTGACATCGTCGTGCTGATGCTGCCGAGCAGCCCCGTCGTCGCCGCCGTCCTGGAGGGCCCCGGCGGGCTGCTGGACGCGCTCCGGCCCGGCATGCTGGTGATCGACATGGGGTCCTCCCTGCCCGGGGAGACGCGCCGGCTGGCGGAACGGGTGGCGGCGCATGGCGCGGAGATGATGGACGCGCCGGTCTCCGGCAGCGTGCTGAAGGCCGGCGACGGCACGCTGACCATCATGGCCGGCGGCAGCGCCGGGGCCCTGGCGCGGGCCACGCCGCTGCTCCGCCACATGGGCCGGACCATCATCCCGACCGGCGCGGTCGGCTCCGCCCATGCCATGAAGGCGCTGAACAACTACGTCTATGCCGCCGGGCTGCTGGCCTCGCTGGAGGCGCTTCGCCTCGGCGAGCGGCTCGGCCTCGACCTCGGCGTGCTGACCGATGTCATGAACGCCTCCTCCGGCCGCAATGTCGCCACCGAGACCAAGCTGCGCCAGCACGTGCTGAGTGGCGGCTATGCCGGGGGCTTCCAGCTCGGCCTGATGCGCAAGGACCTGGAGACCGCCGGCAGCATCGCCGGTGAGACGGGCTACGAGGCCCGCTCCCTCGCGCTCTGCCGCGCCGTCTGGGCCGAGGCGATGGAGCGGCTCGGCCCCGGCGCCGACAACACCGAACTGCACCGGCTGCTGTAGCGCCGGGCGGATGGCGGCAGGGGGGGGAGGAAGGATGCCCAGAAGGGCGCGCCCCCCGCCGCCCCCACCACGTCCAAGGGAGATCCATCGATCATGCTGAGATTGCCACGCCGCGCCCTCCTGGGCTCCGGCCTTCTCGCCTCCGGCCTGCTGGCCGGCACCCCCGCGCGCCGGCTGCTTGCCGCCGAGGCCGGAGCGCTCACCCAGCCGCTGAAGATCATCGTCCCCTTCCCCGCCGGCAGCGTCACCGACACGCTGGTGCGCTTCCTGCTGCAGCCGCTCGGCAACGCGCTGCGGCAGACCGTGGTGATCGACAACCGCGGCGGCGGCTTCGGCGTCATGGCCATGCAGGCCGCGGCCGAGGCGAAGGACGGGCACACGGTGGTGGCCTCCAGCGTCACCACGCTCTCGCTCAATCCGGTCACCCTGCCGAAGCTGCCCTATGACCCGATGGGCGACTTCGTGCATCTCGGGCTGATCGCCGAGACACCCTATGTCCTCGCCGTGCCCAATGCCTCGCCGGCGAAGGACCTGCCAGGCTTCGTGAAGCTGGCGCGGGAGAAGGCGGGGCAGCTCACCTATGCCTATGGCAATGCCAGCGCGCAGATCGCGGCCGAGACCATGGCGCGGCAGATCGGGATCGGGTTGACCGGCATCCCGTATCGCGGCGGCGCGGAGGCGCTGACCGATATCGTCGCCGGCCGGGTGGACTGCACCTTCACCGATATCACCAACGGCCTGGCGCAGGCGCGGCAGGGCGCCATGCGGGCGCTCGCGGTGACGACGGCGCAGGAGACCCCCCTCGCCCCCGGCCTGCCGCCCCTGGCCAGCGTGCTTCCGGATTTCGCGCTGACCGTCTGGTTCGGCCTCTCGGCGCCGAAATCCCTGCCTCCCGAGCGGGCCGCCTACCTCAACCGCACCCTCAACCATGTCCTGGCCCAGCCGGAGATGCAGAGGATCCTGTTCGAGCAGGGCTACACGACCCGGCCGATGTCGGGCCCGGACTACACCGCCTTCGTGGCCGAGGAGACCGGGCGCTGGGGCCGGCTGGCGCGGGAGGCGGGGCTGGCGAAGGGCTGAGGCGGCGCGCCGGCTCAGCCGGCGGCCCTGGCCTCCACGGGCATGGCCCAGGCCAGGGCGAGCCGCGCCGCCGCCTCCCGCACCGCCTGGCCAAGCGCCGCCTCGCGCGGCGTCATCGCCCGCTGCGGCCCCGTGCATTGCAGCACCATGCGCGGCTGCCCGCCGGCATCGCAGACCGCCGTGGCGATGCTCATGATGCCGTCCAGATATTCCATGCGGCCGATGGCGAAGCCCTGCCGCCGCGCCGCCTCCACCTCCCGCCCGATCAGCGCCCTGTCGGTGAGGGTGGCGGCGGTGTGGGCGCGCGGCGACATGCCGGCCAGCACCGCCGTGGCGCGCTCCGCCGGCAGCGCCGCCAGCCGGGCCCGCAGCTGGGCCGGCGCATCGGCCGGGTAGCGGTGGCCGATCGGGACGTCGATCATCAGCTCCGGATCCCCCCGCGCGCCCTCGACGCAGGTGAAGCTGCCGTCGCGATTGATGCGGCAGAGCAGGCAGGGCAGGCCGAGGGCGCGCGCCAGGCGCTGCACCACGTCGCGCATCAGCGCGCCGCGATCGTGGCGGCGGATCGTCGCCGCCAGATCCAGCAGCAGGCCCGGCGAGACCGCGTAGCGCTGCCGCTCGGCGTCATGCGCCACCCAGCCCTCGGCCACCAGGGTGCGCAGGATCATCAGGCAGTGGCTCTTGGTGAGGCCAAGGCGGGCGGCGATGGCGGCCAGGCCGAGGCCGGCGCCAGGCTCCGCGTCCAGCAGGCGCAGGATGGACAGGCACTTGCCGACGGCCGGCACGGCGCCGGCAGCGGCACGGCTTCCGGGGAGATCGAGGCTGGCTTCCATGCGCGGCGTGCTTTCCCTGCTCCCAGGGTGGCCGTGCCCGGTTGACAGCTCCGTCAAACGAGCGCCACCATCATTCATACAGAACGATGTTCCATATAGAGAACATCGGCCGCCTGCTCAACCGCCGTAGCGCCGTCCCGCGCACCGCGAGGAGAATGCGCCGTGCGCAAGCTGATCCGGAGTGGCACGATCCTCTCGATGGACGATCGGATCGGCGTATTGCCGCGGGGCGACGTGCTGCTGGAGCGCGACCGGATCCTGGCCATCGGCCCCTCCCTCGAGGCCAACGGCGCCGAGGTGATCGACGCCGCGGGCTGCATCGTGCTGCCCGGCCTGGTCAACGCGCACCTGCACAGCTGGCAGACGGCCCTGCGCGGCATCGGCGGGGACTGGAGCAGCGCCGACTACTTCCGCATCCTGCACGCGCGGCTCGGCCCCCGCTTCACGCCGGAGGACCTGCGCATCGGCACGCTGGTCGGCGCCCTGGCGCAGATCGATGCCGGCACCACCACCCTGTTCGACTGGTGCCATGGCAATGCCACCCCGGAGCATACCGACGCCGCGCTGGAGGGGCTCCTGGAGAGCGGCATCCGCGCCGTCTTCGGCCATGGCACGGTGAAGCCGGCGCCCCGCCCCGGCGAGCCGCATTTCTCCGAGGTGCCGCATCCCGCCGCCGAGATCCGCCGCCTGCGGACCGGCCCGCTGGCCAGCGACGAGGCGCGCGTCACCCTCGCCGCCTGCATCCTGGGGCCGGACTATTCCACGCTTGAGGTCTGCCGCGCCGACTTCGCCCTGGCGCGGGAATACGGCCTGCTCTCATCCGCCCATGTCTGGGGCAACGACAACCGGCTGCAGCCCGACGGATACAAGGCGCTGGCGGCGGAAGGGCTGATCGGCCCCGACCACAACCTGGTCCATGGCACCTACCTCCGGGATGACGAGTTGCGCGTCATCGTCGACAGCGGCGTCTCGGTCACCGCCACCGCCGCGGCCGAGCTGCGCGGCAATGCGCGGGAGCCGCTGAGCGGGCGGGTCGCGGCGCTGGACGGCGCGCCCTCCATCGCGCCGGACACCGAGGTGCTGAATGGCGGCGGCATGCTGGACTGCATGCGCTTCGCCCTGCAGGCGCAGCGGATTTTCAATAACCAGCGCACCGTCGCCGCGCTGCCGGCGGGACGCGGCGCGCCGATGGAGCGCGCGACCAGCGGCTCGCCCATCCGCGAGGTCACGCCGCGGCATGCCGACGTGCTGCGCTGGGCGACGCTCAACAACGCCAGGGCGCTGCGCCTCGACCACCGCATCGGCTCGCTGACGCCCGGCAAGCAGGCCGATCTTCTTGTCGTCGGACGGGACAGCCTGAACATGATCGGCGCGCGGGAGCCGGAGCAGGCGCTGCTCCACTTCGCGCAGGCGGCGGATATCCGCACCGTGCTGATCAGCGGCCGGGTGGTGAAGCGGGAGGGGCGGTTGCTGCATCCGGGCCTGGCGGCGCTGAAGGCGCGGCTGCTGGCCTCCGGCGACCGGCTGCTGGCCGAAACGGCGGCGGGCTGAGCGCCGCCGCGACAAAGGATTGGGACGAGGAAGGCCGCCCGGAAGAAGCTCCCGGTGACAGGGAGCCAGGGCGGGCCAGAGGACGGCGAACCGGCGGAGCATGCGCCCGCCAGAGCAAGCTGGAAGGATATCGGGAATGAAACGACGGAGTCTGCTGCAGGGGGTCGGGGCCGGCGCGACGGCCCTTGCCCTGCCCGCCCGGCTGCGGGCGGCCTCGGCCACGACGCTGCGCTTCACGCCGCAGCAGGACCTGGTCACGCTCGATCCGATCCTGACGACGGGCTACATCACCCGCAACCACGCCTACATGGTCTTCGACACGCTCTACGGCATGGACGGCAACTACCGCGCCACGCCGCAGATGGTCGACGGCCACCGCATCGAGGAGGACGGCCGGCGCTGGGACCTGACGCTGCGCGACGGCCTGTTCTGGCACGATGGCGAGCCCGTCCTGGCGCGCGACTGCGTCGCCAGCCTGCAGCGCTGGGGCAAGCGCGATGTCTTCGGCGCCTCATTGATGGCGGTGGTCGACGAACTCTCCGCTCCCGACGACAAGACCATCCGCTTCCGCCTGAAGAAGCCCTTCCCCCTGCTGCCGATCGCGCTGGGCAAGGCCTCGGTGCCGGTCTGCGCCATGATGCCGGAGCGGCTGGCCAGCACCGATCCCTTCAAGCCGGTGCCGGAGATCATCGGCAGCGGGCCGTTCCGCTTCAAGGCGGATGAGCGGGTGGCCGGCTCGCTGAACGTCTACACGAAGTTCGAGAAGTACGTGCCGCGCAGGGACGGCGCGCTGTCCTGGACCTCGGGCCCCAAGGTCGTGCATTACGACCGGGTCGAATGGCGCTCGATCCCCGACAGCGGCACGGCCACCGCGGCGCTGCTTTCCGGCGAGCAGGACTGGCAGGAATACGCCTATCACGACCAGCTGCCGCTGCTGAAGCGCGCGCGCAACGTGACCACGCGGGTCCTCGACCCGACCGGCTTCGTCACCATGCTGCGGCTGAACCACCTGCACCCGCCCTTCGACAACCCAGAGATCCGCCGCGCGCTGTGGGGCGCCTTCAGCCAGTCCGACTGCATGCAGGCGATCGTCGGCGTGGACGATCCCGCCCTCTTCCACGTGCCGCTCGGCTTCTTCTGCCCCGGCACGCCGATGGGCTCGGAGGCCGGGCTCGAAGTGCTGAAGGGTCCGCGCGAGATCGAGAAGGCGCGGCAGGCGATCCGGGATGCCGGCTACAAGGGCGAGAAGGTCGTCATCATGGCCGGCAACAACACCGCGGCCGGCATGGCGCTCGGCTCGGTGGCGGTCGATGTGCTGACGCGGGTCGGCATGAATGTCGAGATCTACGCCGTCGAGTTCAACGCCATGCTGCAGCGGCGCAACCGCCGCGACCGGCCGGAGGACGGCGGCTGGAGCGGCTTCGTCACCACCTGGTCCGGCACCGACTGGCTGAACCCCGCCGTGCACATGGCGCTCCGCGCCGATGGCAGCTACGCCGGCTGGTCCGTGGACGAGCGGATCAACAGTCTGCGCGATGCCTGGTTCGACGCTCCGGACGAGGCCGCGCAGGCCGTGATCTGCCGCGACATCCAGCTGCAGGCGATGCGGAGCGTGCCCTATGTGCCGCTCGGCCAGTACATGCAGCCCACCGCCTACCGCAACGGCATCACCGGCGTGCTCGACGGCTTCGCCACCTTCTGGAACGTCCGCCCGGCCTGAGCCGGACCGCAAACGGGAAGATTGCTCCGATGGAACAACTGCAGGCGCTGCGCCGATCCGCGATGGATTGGATCAGCGGAAACGAGGCGCGGCTCTCCGCCTTCAACGCGCGGATCTGGAGCCATGCCGAGCCGGCCTGGCGCGAATACCGCTCGATGCGCGACTATGTCGAGATCCTGCGCGCCGAGGGCTTCGCGGTCGAGGAAGGCTCGGGCCAGATGCCGACCGCCTTCGCCGCCAGCTGGGGCGATGGCGGCCCGGTGCTGGCGAGCTTCTCCGAGTACGACGCGGTGCCTGGCAATTCGCAGCAGGTGGTGCCCTACAAGGCGCCGCGCGAGGGCCTGCATCCCTATGCGGCCGGGCACACCGATCCGCATTCCGTGCTCGGCACCGCGGCGCTGACGGCGATCCTGGCCGCCAAGGCGGCGATGCAGCAGCACGGGGTGAAGGGGCGGCTGAAACTGTTCGGCGAGCCGGCCGAGAAGGTCTGCGGCTCCAAGCCGATCCACGCCGCCAAGGGCTATTTCGACGACCTTGACGCCGCCGTGGTCTGGCACCCCTGGCCGGCCAATACCGTCACGGGCGAGACGCATTTCGGCGCCTACTGGAGCGCCGTCATCAGCTTCGAGGCCGAGGCGCCCGAGACCTGGGTCGATCCCTCGCTGATGCCGATCGACGCCTCGCACGCCATCGCCCGCTGCCCCGGCGCGGTGGATGCGCTCTGCCTGATGTACACGACGACGAAGTACACCAAGGAGGCGATGTTCCCGCACACCGGCTCCTGGACGCTGAACGAGTACATCCTCGGCGATGGCGGCGCGACCTCGGACAACCTGCCGCCACGCTTCAGCCAGATCCAGTACTCCTGGCGCTCCTCCTCCCTCGCCATCCAGGAGCAGATCTGGAAGGTGCTGGCCAACAACGCCCGCCATGTCGCCGCCAGCACCGGCTGCCGCGCCTTCGTCCGCTGGGTGACGAAGACCCGCGTCGGCCTGCCGAACACGGCGATGACCGACCTCACCTGGGCCAATCTCCAGGCGGTCGGCGCGCCGGTTTATCCCGAGGCGGCGCTGGAGTTCGGCCGCGCCATCCAGAGGAACCTCGGCCTGGAGCCGATGGCCGATCCCTTCATCGCCAATGTCTCCCGCCTGATGTCGCCGGAGGAGAACGAGGCCAAGCTGCGCGGCGGGCTGCCGCCCTGGCAGATGCACCTCTCGGCCGATGACTATGTCGAGTATTCCTGGCACTGCCCCACGGTGCGCCTGCTGGCCGCGCGCCCGCGGCTGCGGCCGCCGGGTCCGGGCTACGCCTATCCGGCCTGGACCTACAACGCCCTGGGCGGCCTGCCGGAGGCGGTGGATCCGGGGATGTTCGTCGCCGGCCGCACCATGGCGCTGACCCTGCTCGACCTCGCCGCGAAGCCCGGCGCGCTGGAGGCGGCGCAGGCCGAGTTCCGCGAGCGCACCGGCGGCGGCATCGGCGGCTCGAAATGGGTGGGGCCGCTGCTGCCCGCGGATTTCGACCCGCCGGTCGATCTGCGCTGGCCGGAATACGTGACCACGCCGCGCGGCGAGGAATGGTGCATCCCGACGCCGCATCACGGGACGGGCGCCGGCGAGCCGCTCTGAGCGGCGATGGCACGGGGTTGAGGAGCGGCGCCCCTCAACCCTCCTTGGCGCGGCGCATGTACTGCGCGAGCGCGGCGCTGGCCGAGAGCATGTGGCCGCGCATCAGCTGCGCCGCCTCCTCCCCCGCCCCGCGCAGCAGGCGCTCCAGGATTGCCGCGTGCTCCTCGTGGGAATGGCCGATTCGCTGCTCCTCGCGGAACTGCGCGCGGCGGTAGGGGGCGAGCCGCAGCCGCATCGCCGCCGCGTGCGCGGCGAGCACGCCATTGTGGGTGCCCTGGTAGAGCAGGCTGTGGAAGCGGCGGTTGTAGTCGTCATAGACATCCAGCCCCGCCGCCGCGGGATCGAAATCGGCATGCAGGCTCTGCAGGGCGAAGCGCTCGGCCGGCGTCATGCGGAAGGTCGCGAGGCGCGCGCACATCGCCTCGGTCTCGGCCATCAGCTCGAACCACTCGCCCAGCTGCTCGATGCTGACGGCGGTAACGCGCACCCCCCGCCTGGGCGTGATCTCGACCAGGCCGGCCGAGGCCAGCTCGCGCAGCGCCTCCCGCACCGGCGTGCGGGAGGCGCCGAAGCGTTCGGCCACGGCGCTCTCGTCGATCTCGCCGCCCGGCGCCAGCCGCCCCGCGGTGATGTCATCGGCCAGCACCTGGCGGATGGTCTCGGTCAGGGTCGGCTGGGTCATGCGTCAGGCGGCGGCAATCTCGCCCCGCTCGATCACGAAGGTGCTGTCCACCAGCGCGCGGAGAAGATCCGGGCTGCTCTCGGTGATGAGGATGGCGACGTCGGGCAGCGCCGTGCGCAGCCGCGCCAGCGCCTCGGCGTAGCGCAGCGCCAGGGCGGGAGCGAGGCCCTGGAAGGGCTCGTCCAGCAGCACGGCGCGGGTGCCGACCATCAGCGCGCGGCCCAGCGCCACCATCTTGCCCTGCCCGCCCGAGAGCCCGGCGGCCTTGCGCGGCGCGAAGCCGCGCAGCTCCGGCAGCAGCTCATAGACCGCTTCCAGCCGCCGCCGCACCTCCGCCCCGGGCAGGCCGAGCACCTGCGCGGGCAGCAGCAGGTTCTCCTCCACCGTGAAGCTGCCGAAGAGCCTGCGCTCCTCCGGCGCGTAGCCGATGCCGAGCCGGGCGCGATGATGCGCCGGCACGCCGTCGCAAGGCTTGCCGTCCAGCGTGATGCTGCCGCCACGCGGCTCGAGCAGGCCCATCAGGGTCCGCAGCGTCGTGGTCTTGCCGGCGCCGTTGCGGCCGATCAGCGCCACGCGCCCGCCCGCCGGCACATGCAGCGAGACGCCGCGCAGCACCGTCGCCTGCGCGATGTCCACGGAAATGCCCTCAAGCCGGAGCATGGCCAGCCTCCTGCGGCGCGATGCCGATGACGTCGCGCAGCACCTGCGGATCGTTCAGCACCTGTTGCGGCGGACCGAGCGCCATGATGCGCCCCTGCCCCCAGACCGCCACGCGGTCGGCGAAGCGCGCCACCACCTCCATGTCGTGCTCGACGAAGACGGCGGTCACCTTCGCCTCGCGCAGCACCCGCACCAGCGTCTCCACCACGCCCATCTTGTCGGCGGCGGCGACACCGCTGGTCGGCTCGTCCATCAGCAGCAGGCGCGGGCGCAGCGCCACCGCCATGGCGATGTCGGCCAGCTTGCGGGCACCCTCGTTCAGCGCGTCGCCCCGCCGCTCCGCCAGCGCCTCCAGGCCGAACCGCGCCAGCACCTCCTCCGCCTCGCGGCGGAAGGCCGGGCGCAGCAGCGGCGCGAAGGGCGACCAGACGCCCTCCCGCGCGGCGATCGCCAGCGCCACGTTCTCGAGCACCGTGTGCTCGGTGAAGAGCTGCGGAAGCTGGAAGGAGCGCGCCACGCCGAGATCGACGATCCGGCGCGGCGACAGCCCGAGCAGGCTCTGCCCGCGATAGGTGATGCGGCCCGCCTGCGGCTTCAGGTAGCCGGTGGTCATATTGATGAAGGTGGTCTTGCCGGCGCCGTTCGGGCCGATGATGGCGAGGAACTCGCCCTCCATCACGTCGAGATCGATGCCGTCGGCGGCCTTCACCCCGCCGAAGGCGAGCTTCAGCCCCTGGGCCGAGAGCAGCACGCTCATGCCGCACCCCGCTTCGCCAGCAGCGACCGGCCGATCCCCCACAGCCCACCGGGCGCGAAGAGGATGACCAGCAGCAGCACCGCGCCCAGGATCATCTGCCAGGCGTCGGCGACCGTCGCCGCCGCGTAGACCCGCGTCAGCTCATAGGCGATGGCGCCGAGGAAGGGTCCGAAGACGCTGCCCGCGCCGCCCAGGATGGCGATGAAGACCAGCTCGCCCGAGGCGGTCCAGTAGGCGAGCGCCGGGGTGACGTGGCGCGAGGCCATGGAGAGGATGGCGCCGCCGCAGCCGGCCATCAGCGCCGCGAGAACATAGGCCGAGAGCAGCACGCGCCGCGCCGAGACGCCCATGAACTCCAGCCGCGCCTCGCGCGTCTTGATGCCGGCCAGCGCCTGCCCCATCGGCGAGGCCAGGTAGACCCGGACCAGCGCGCCGAAGCCGAGCGCCAGCACGAGCGCCAGGATCAGCACCGCCCAGCCATAGGCCGGGCCCTCCAGCACCTGGCCCAGGAAGCGCACCGGCGGCAGGCGGATGCCGTCCGTCCCGTGGGTGATGGAGTAGAGCTTCTCCAGCAGCGAGTAGAAGACCATGCTGAGCGCGAGGTTCAGCATGCCGAAGAAGATCTCGCGGTAGCGCACCACGAAGAGGCCGACGAGGAGGCCGAGCAGCGCCGAGCCGAGCGCCGCCACCGGCAGCAGCAGCGTCGCCTCCGGCAGCAGCGGCGCCAGGAAGGCGACGATATAGGCGGCGAAGGCGAGGAACAGCGCATGGCCGAAGCTGACCTGTCCGGCGCGCAGCAGCAGCAGGATGCCGAGCACGGCGAGGCCCTTGGCCATGGCGATGGTCAGCACGAAGCGCAGCCAGGGCACCGCCCAGGCGAGGGCGAGCACCGCCGCCGCCGCCAGCAGGGCGAGAAGGAGTTCGGCGGTCCGGCTCATATGCGTCGGGTCTCCGTCACGCCGAACAGCCCTTGCGGCCGCACCAGCAGCACCGCGACCATGATGAGATAGGGCACGACGACCTCCAGCTCCGGCTCGAAATAGACCGCGAAGGAGCGGCCGAGCCCGATCAGCAGCGCGGCGATGGCCGCCCCCTCGATCTGCCCGAGCCCCGCCGTCGCCACCACGGCGAAGGAGAGCACGATGGTCTGCGCGCCGACGCCCGGCACCAGCGAGACGGTGGGCGAGGCCAGCGCGCCGCCCAGCGCCGCCAGCGCCGCGCCGGCGGTGAAGGTCAGCATCGTCACCTTCGCCGCGTCGATGCCCATGGCGCGGGCCGCCTCGCGGTCGGTGGTGACGGCCACGATCATCCGCCCCGACAGCGTCCGCCGCAGGAACCAGGCGAGGCCCGCCAGGGTGAACAGCGCGATGCCCGGCAGCACGAAGAGCTGGTAGGTGTTGAACGGGATGACGTCGGCGCCGAAGGGCACGTCCACGGTGCCGAGCAGCCGCACCGGCGCGTCCGAGACCACCGGCTGCACGCCGAAGAGCAGCTTCTGCAGATCCTCGAGGATCATGAACAGCGCGAAGGTGATCAGCAGCTGCAGCACCGGCTCGTGGTCCTGCATGCGCCGCAGCAGCCGCTCGATCGGCGGGCCGAGCACGGCGCCGACCAGCAGCGCCGCGACCAGCAGCGCCGGGTAGGAGATCCATTCCGGCAGGCCGGCGCCGATCAGGAAGAGCCCCAGCGCGGCGGCCGAGTATCCGCCGATGGCATAGAGGCTGCCATGGGCGATGTTGAGCACGCGCAGCACGCCGAAGACGAGGTTCAGCCCGACCGCCACCATGAAGACCGCCGCCGCGTAGGACAATCCGTCCAGCGCGGCGAGGCCCAGCAGCAGGCCGTTCTCGGCCAGCCAGTTTCCCATCGGTTCAGAGCTTGTGGGCGACGGGCTGCGGCAGCTTGCCGAGGATGTCGGGCGTCAGCGTCTTGAGCCAGTCGGTGCTCTTCTGGCCGACCGGGGTGGTGACCATTTCGCCCGGCATGACCATCATGTCGGTCATCACCGGGAAGGGATACTGCTCGGTCTGCACGGTGGTGCCGATCAGCTGGTCCTCCAGCCCCTGCCCGTCCTCGCGGATGCGGATGGTGCCGGTGAGCGACGGGAACTCGAGCCCCTTGAAGGCCGCCGCCAGCTCGGCGTCGTTCGGCCAGGCGCCACCCTTGCTGGCCATCGCCTTCTCGTAGCCCGCCTTCATGGCGAAGACGGCCTGCGCCATGTGGTGCGTCGAGTAGATCGGGTAGGTGTTGAAGCGCTTGCGGTACTCGTCGGTGAAGCGCTTCAGCAGCGCCGGGTCGCGGGGGCTGGGATGCAGGAACCAGTGGTCGCCGCGGGCGCCGATGATGTGGCCCGGTGGCAGCGCGCGGCCGACGCGCTCCAGCGAGGATTCCGCCAGCGGCAGCACGAAGGTGCTGCGCTCGAACAGCCTGCGGTCGGAGGATTGCCGGATCAGCGCGTCGAGGTCGCCGCCCCAGTGGGTGGAGAAGATGACATCCGGGCGCAGCGCCAGCAGACGCGTCACCTCGGTCGAGTAGTCGGTGGCGCCGAAGCGGGGGAAGAGCTCGGCGGCGACGCGCACGCCGGGCTTCAGCGTGTTCAGCGCGGTGCGGAAGATCTCCCAGGAATCCCGGCCCCAGGCGTAGTCCTGGTTGACCACGGCGATGGAGCGGAAGTCCGGCTTCACCTTCAGGAGGTAGAGGACCGCCGCCAGCACCTCGGGCGTGGCATTGGCCTGGGGCCGGTAGGCATAGCCGTACTTGCCCTCCTCGAAGATGCGCTGCGTGCCGCAGTCCCAGAGCAGGGTCGGGCGCTTCAGCTCATCGGCCAGCGGCGCGCAGGCCAGGCAATCGGCCGACGAGATGCCGGCGAAGATCAGGTTGACGTTCTCGCTCTGCACCAGCCGCCGGTACTCGCCGACGAAATGGTCCACGCCCGGCCCCTCATCGACGAAGATCGGCCGCGCCTTGACGCCGCCGATGCCGCCGGCCTCGTTGAGCTGCTCAAAGAGCATCTCCGCCGCCTGCCGCGCCGGCACGCCGAAGACGCTGGCCGGGCCCGAGAGATAGGTGGCGATGCCGACCTTGATCTCGGCCGGCTTCTGCGTCTGGGCCTGGGCGTGCCGTCCGGCCAGCACCAGGCTGCCGGCGGCCAGCGCCCCCTGGAGCAGGGCGCGGCGCCCGGGATGGGCCGGACGTCCGGACAAGGCGGGGGGGATCGTGGGAACGATCTCAGACATTCGGACACTCCTCCAGCATGGCCTTTGAATCGGCTCTCTGCGGCAGAGTGGCATGGCCGGACGGGACCTGCCAAGCCGGGGCCTGCCAAGCCGCTGCCAGCCCGCCTTTCCGTGCGGACTTCGATCCGGCCCCCGCGCCTGGGGGGCTTGCCCGGCACCCGGCGGCAATGGGATGGAGGAGGCATGGATCTGCAGCCGGCCGCCCCGGATACCCTCCTCCAGCCCGGCGCCGCCTGCTGGCGCATCGAGCCCGCGAGCCGCGTCGCCGTCATCATCGACGCGGACGCCTATTTCCGCGCCGCCCGCGCCGCCATGCTGGCCGCCGAGCGGCGCATCATGCTGGTCGGCTGGGACTTCGACGCCCGCATCGTCCTGCCGGGGGCGGAGGAGGATGGCGGGCCGGAGCGCCTCGGCGACTTCATCCTCTGGCTGGTGCGTCGCCGGCCGGCGCTGGAGGTCAATGTGCTGCGCTGGCGGCTCGGCGCTCTCGCCGCGCTGTTCCGCGGCAATACTCTGCTCTATGTGCTGCGCTGGATGCACCACCCGCGCATCACCCTGCAGCTCGACGGCGCGCACCCGCCGGGCGCCTCGCACCACCAGAAGATCGTCGTGCTCGACGACAGCCTCGCCTTCTGCGGCGGCATCGACATGACCGCCGACCGCTGGGACCGGCGCGAGCACCGCGACGACGAGCCGCGCCGCCGCAAGCCCGGCGGCCGGCCCTACCCGCCCTGGCACGACGCCACCACCGCGCTGGAAGGCGCCGCCGCGCGGGCGATCGGCGACCTGGCGCGCGAGCGCTGGCGCTGCGCCGGCGGCGCGGCACTGGCGCCGGTGCCGACGCGCGGGCCTTTCTGGCCGGAAGGGCTGGGCCCGGACTTCACCGAGATCGAGGTCGGCATCGCGCGCACCCTGCCCGGCAACGGCGATACCGAGGCGGTGCACGAGATCGAGGCGCTGTACCTCGCGCTGATCGCCCGGGCCCGGCGGCGGATCTATGCCGAAAGCCAGTACTTCTCCTCGCGCCGCATCGCCGAGGCCATCGCGCGCCGCCTGGATGAGCCGGACGGGCCGGAGATCGTGCTGATCAATCCGCTCACCGCCCAGGGCTGGCTTGAGCCCATCGCCATGGACACGGCGCGCGCGCGGCTGCGCGAGGCCCTGCGCCGGCACGACCGGAACGGGCGTTTCCGCCTCTACCACCCCTATACCGCGGGCGGCACGCCGATCTACGTGCATGCCAAGATCCTGGTGATCGACGAGGAGGTGCTGCGCATCGGCTCCTCCAACCTGAACAACCGCTCGCTGCGGCTCGACACCGAATGCGACGTGGTGATCGATGCGGCGCGCCCCGCCAATGCCGCGGCCGGCCCCGCCATCGCGGCGATCCGCGACGGGCTGCTGGCCGAGCATCTTGGCGTTCCCCCCGCGGAGATCACCCGGCGGCTGGCGGAGGGCGGCTCCCTGATCGACACCATCGAGGCGTTGCGCGGACCCGGCCGCAGCCTGCGCCCTTACGAGACGCCCGATCTCAACGCGGTGGAGGCTTGGCTGGCCGACAACGAGATCCTCGACCCCGAAGGGCCGGAGGAGATGTTCGAGGCGCCCTCCCGGCGCGGCCTGTTCCGCCGCCTCCGCCTCTGGCGTCCCCGCCTCTGGCGCCGCCATCGCTGAGCCGCCGCTTGCCCCGGGCGGAGCCGGCGCCCAATCTGGCCGGACGCCGGGCCGATCCAGGGACACGCAGGGTCCGGGAACAGGGAGCGACGAACATGCCGAAGCCGCCGGCCCCAGGACGATGCCCGGAATGAAGGTCTATCTCACCCATACCGACGAGGCCTTCGCGGGCTATTTCGGCGACCGCGCGCTGGCCGCGCTGCGCGAGCATGCCGAGGTGGTCCGCAACACCAGCGGCCGCGTGCTGGCCGGCGCCGCGCTGGCCGAGGCCGCGGCCGGCTGCCAGGCGATCATCGCCCACCGCGCCACGCCCGGCCTCGCGGAGACCTTCGCCGCCGCGCCCGATCTCGTCGCCTTCCTGCGCGGCGCGGTGGATGTCAGCACCATCGACCTGCCGGCCGCTTCCGAGGCCGGCGTGCTGGTGACGCAGGCGACACCGGGCTTCGTCGATGCCGTCGCCGAACTCGGCATCGGCCTGATGATCGACCTGGCCCGCGGCATCTCCCATGCCGGCGCGGCCTGGCAGCACAGCGCCGCGCCGCCGGCGCGCCCGGGCCTGCAGCTCTCCACCGCGACACTCGGCCTGCTGGGCTATGGCCGCATCGCCCGGCGCATGGCGGTGCTGGCGCGCGCCTTCGGCATGCGCGTCCTGGCGCATGATCCGGAGGCGACGATCGCGGATGGGGCGGCCGAGCCGGTCTCCCTCCCGGCCCTGCTTGCGGGCGCCGACGTCGTGGTCTGCCTCGCCGCCGCCACGCCGGAGACCGCCGATCTGATGAACGCCGCCGCCTTCGCGGCCATGCGGCGCGGCAGCTTCTTCATCAACCTGGCGCGCGGCGAGCTGGTGGACGAGGCGGCGCTGGAGGCGGCGCTCGAATCCGGCCATCTGGCGGGCGCGGCGATGGATGTCGGCCGCGCCCCGGACCAGAAGCCGAGCCCGCGCCTGGCCCGCCGCCCCGATGTCGTCGCCACGCCGCATATCGGCGGGCTGACGCGCGAGGCGGCGGAGCATCAGGCGATGGACACGGTGCGCCAGGTCGCCGCCCTCGCCGCCGGACGGATGCCGGAGGGCGCGCTGAATCCCGAGGCGGCGCACCGGCTGCGGCGGCTGGGCATCGGAGGCTGAGGCGCGTGCCCGAGTTCCGTCCCGCCCCCGCCCGCCTGCCGGCCGGGCGGCGCATCTACGCGGTGGGCGACATCCATGGCTGCGCCGACCGCCTCGCCGCGCTGCACGGGCTGATCGCCGCCGACCACGCGGCCCGGCCGGGCCCGTCGGGCCTGTTGCTGCATCTCGGCGATTTCGTCGACAAGGGCGGCGACAGCGCCGGCGTGCTGCGCTGGATGACGGGCGCCGCCCTGCCGGAGAGCCTCGCGGTGAAGAACCTCACCGGCAATCACGAGGTGGCGATGCTGGCCGCGCTGGAGGGCGGCCCCGGGGATGTCGCCGACTGGCTCTGGTGCGGCGGCCGGGCCACGCTCGCAAGCTACGGCCTCTCGCCCGAGGCGGCGGCGGCGGACTGGGCGGCGGCCATCCCGCCCGCGCACCATGCCTTCCTGCGCGGGCTGGAGCTGTTCCATCAGGAGGGCGGCTACTGCTTCGTCCATGCGGGGCTGCGTCCCGGCACACCCTTCCCGGCCCAGGCGCGGGAGGATCTGACGCGCATCCGCCAGCCCTTCCTCTCCTGGACCGGGCCGCATGACTTCGTCGTCGTGCATGGTCATACCGCCCGCGCCGAGCCGGAGGTGCTGCCGAACCGCATCAATCTCGACACGGCCGCCTGGTCCGGCGGGCCGCTGACCTGCGCGGTGCTGGAGGAGGACCGGATCGGCTTCCTCTTCGCGTGAGGTCCGGTTCACCCCGGCGGCGCGGCGCGGCCGCCGCGCATGTAATGCCGCTCCGGGCGGTAGGCGTCCTGGCCCAGCCAGCGGCGCAGCAGACGGGTTACGCGGCGCCGGAGCGGCGGAGAGGTCGGGGCGAGGCAGGCCATGAGCGGCGTCCCTGTCGTTGAGAACGCCTGTCGTTATCCGTCACTTCCGTTAACGCATCCCTGATGGCGCGGCCCGTTATCCCGCAAGCACCGCCACGCCGTGGCCGGTCAGGCCGAGCCCGACGGCCTCGCCCGGTGCCCGGCGGGTCTCGCTCGACGAGGCGATGGCGAAGATCGGGCCGAGCGGCGTCTCCAGCGTGTACTCCATGACGCCGCCCAGATAGGCCGCCTTGGTGACCCGCCCCTCCACGGCCGCCGCCGCGTCGCCGGCCGGAAGCAGGCGGATCGCCTCCGGCCGCAGCGCCACCTCCACCGGCCCGTCCGGCCGGTCGCGATGCGGCAGGGTCAGCCGCGTCCGGCCGAGCCGCACCTCGCCCTGCCGCGCATCCAGCCGCCGCAGATCCCCCTTCAGCCGGTTGGCATCGCCGATGAAGCCGGCGACGAAGGCATTGAGCGGCGCGTCGTAAAGCTCGGCCGGCGTGCCTTCCTGGGCGATGACGCCGGTGTTCATGACGATGATCCTGTCGCTGATCGCCAGCGCCTCGCTCTGGTCGTGCGTCACATAGGCGACGGTGACGCCGAGCCGCTGCTGCAACTCGCGGATCTCCTCGCGCATGTGCCGCCGCAGCCGCGCGTCGAGGTTGGACAGCGGCTCGTCGAACAGCAGCACCGAGGGTTCCAGCACCAGGGCGCGCGCCACGGCGACACGCTGCTGCTGCCCGCCCGAGAGCTCCGAGGGCAGCCGTGCCTCGAAGCCCGCCAGCCCGACCGAGGCCAGCGCGGCCCGCGCCGCCTCCCCCGCCGCCGCCTTGCCGCGGCCCGAGACGACCAGGCCGTAGCCGACATTCTCCAGCACCGTCATGTGCGGGAACAGCGCGTAGGACTGGAACACCATGGAGACGTCGCGCTCGGCCGGCGGCAGCGAGGAGACGTCGCGGCCGCCGATCATCACCCGCCCTTCGCTCGGATAGTCGAGCCCGGCGATCATCCGCAGGATGGTCGTCTTGCCGCAGCCCGAGGGGCCGAGCAGGGTGCAGAGCTGTCCGGCGGGGATGGCGAAGGACACGTCGCGCACTGCCGTCGCGGCGCCGAAGCGCTTGGTGACGTGCTCGAAGCGGATCTCGGCGGCGCGGGTCATGCGGCGGCTCCTGGCGTGGCGGTGGGTGCCGTGGCCACCGGCAGGACGGCGCGGCGGCCGATGCGGCGCTGGCCGACCAGGAGCTGCGCCAGCCCCAGCACCGCCAGCATCAGCACGATCAGCACGACGGCGACGGCGATGGCCAGGCCGTAATCGCCGTTGATGACGCGGTTGACGATGAACACCGTGGCCAGCTCGGTCTCCGCCGTGACCAGGAAGATGACGGCGCTGATCGTCGTCATGGCGCGGACGAAGGCATAGGTCAGCCCGGCGATGATCGCCGGCCGCAGCAGCGGCAGCAGGACGCGGCGGAACGCGTCCAGCCCGCCGCCGCCCAGCGTGTGGGAGGCCTCGTCCAGCGAGCGGTCGATCTGCGCCATCGCCGCCATGCCGGAGCGCAGGCCCACCGGCAGGTTGCGGAAGATGAAGCAGATCACGATGATCGCTCCCGTCCCCGCCAGTTCCAGCGGCGGCAGGTTGAAGGCGCGCAGATAGGCGACGCCGATCACCGTGCCGGGCACGGCGAAGGACAGCAGGGTGGCGAATTCCAGCAGCCCCCTGCCGGCGAAGCGGGCGCGGCTGAACAGCCAGGCCGCCAGGATGCCGAGCAGCGCGGTGACGGGCGCGGCGATCGCGGCGAGCTCGAGCGTCGTCAGCACGCTGTTCCAGGCGAGGCCGGTGAGCCGCGGCGCGCCGCCGCTCCACTCGATCTCGAAGGCCTTGACCATGTGGCGCAGCGTCGGCGTGTAGTCGCGGCCCCAGACCTCGACGAAGGCGCCCGAGACGGCCAGCGCGTAGAGCGCGACGGTCAGCCCCGCCCAGGGCAGCGCGACGCCGAGGCAGAGGCGCCGCACCCCGCGCGGCAGCGGCGGCGGCAGGCCGGAATCGCCCTTGCCGCCGATGGAGACGTAGGATTTCCGCCCCGTCAGCCGGCTCTGCGCCAGGAAGACCAGCCCGGCGATCAGCAGCAGCACCAGGGAGAGCGTGGCGGCGCGGCCCGGATCGGCCTGGGCGCCGACCACGGCGAAGAAGATCTCCGTGGCCAGGACGTTGAAGCCGCCGCCCAGCACCACCGCATTGCCGAAATCGGCGATGCTCTCGATGAAGCCGAGCAGGAAGGCATTCGCGAGCCCCGGCATCAGCAGCGGCAGGGTGACGGTGCGGAAGATCTTCGCCGGCGAGGCGCGCAGCATCGACGCCGCCTCCTCCAGCGTCGGCGACAGCCCTTCGACGACGCCGATCAGCACCAGGAAGGCGATCGGCGTGAAGGCGAAGAGCTGCGCCAGGAAGATGCCGGGCAGGCCGTAGATCCAGCGCCCCAGCTCCAGCCCGAACCATTCGGCGGCGGCGATCGAGACGAGGCCCGAGCGGCCGAAGATCAGGATCAGCCCCAGCCCCAGGATGAAGGGCGGCGTCACGATCGGCAGCACGGTGAGCCAGCGCAGCGCGCGGGCGAAGCGCAGCCGCCCGCGCGTCACCAGCAGCGCGAAGGCGAGGCCGAGCGCCGTGGTGCCGGCGCCGGTCAGGACCGCCAGGAGAATGGTGTTCCAGACCACGCCGCAGCGCGGCGCCCCGGCAAGGCAGCCGAGCCCCCACAGCCGCTCATCGGCCAGGCGCGGCACCGAGGCGGTCAGGCTGACCGCGCCGGCGGCGTCGCGGAAGGCGTCGGTCAGCAGCGCCAGGATCGGCAGGAAGGTGAAGAGCAGCACGCCGATCGCCACCGCCGTCGCGGCCGCGGCGGTGAAGGCATCGCCCCGGAAGGCGCCGCGGCCGGCGAGGCCGGCGGCGAGCACCAGTGCCAGCCCCATCGCCGTCAGGCTGCCGCCCCAGCCGATGCCGAACTGCCGGTCGTCCAGCACGCCGAACAGCGTCTCCAGCCCGGCGAAGCGCCAGCCGCGCACGCCGATCGCCTCGCCCTGCGCGACCAGCAGCGCCAGGCCGAGCCCGCCCGCCAGCAGCAGCCACCCGGCCCGCGCCCGGCGGGACAGCGGCGCCAGCGTCGCGGCCAGCGCGGCGAGCGGCGCCAGCACCGCCGGCCATAGCCACCAGCGGCCCTGGCTCAGCGCCTGCCCGAGCGCCGGTCCGTAATCGGCATCGGTGAACCAGCCGAGGCCCAGCTCCGACAGCAGGCCGAGCCCGTCCCGCGTCAGGTACCAGGGGAGGAGAAGCGCGGCGACCAGGGCGATCACCGCGCCGGTCAGGCTGGCGGCGCGCATGGCCCGGCCTCAGCGCGGCAGGCTGTTCACCTCGCGGTCCCAGCGCTCGATCAGCCGGCGCCGCTCGGCGCTGGTGCCGAACTTCGCGAAGTCGTAGTCGATCAGCTTGATCTGATCCATCTGCGGCGCCTCGGCCGGCACCGGCGTCGCGCGGTTGGAGGGGGTCTGGAACTGCTTCGTCTCGGCGCCGAGCTTCTGCGCCGCCGGGGTCAGCGCCCAGTCGTAGAAGCGCCGCGCGTTGCGCTCGTTCCTGGCCCCCTTGATGATCGACATCGAGCCGATCTCGTAGCCCGTCCCCTCGCAGGGCAGCGCGTAGCCGACCGGGAAGCCGCCGAGCTTCTCGGTCACCGCGTCGTGCACGAAGGAGATGGAGACGCCGGTCTCGCCCCGCGCCACCGCCTTCACCGGGCCGGTGCCGGAACGCGGATAGGTGTTGATGTTGCGGTGCAGGTCCTTGAGGTACTGGAAGGCCGCCTCCTCGCCCATCACCTGCACCATGGTCGCGATCATCACATAGGCCGTGCCGCTCGACTGCGGATTGGCCATCTGGATCTCGTTGCGGAACTCCGGCTTCAGCAGGTCCTTCCAGCAGGCCGGCGGCGTGATGCTGCGGCGCGCCAGCAGTTCGGTGTTGTAGGCGAAGCCTAGCGCGCCGGCATAGATGCCGACCGTGCGGTACTTCGAATCACGCGCCTGCTTCTGCGCCCAGTCGTGCAACTCGCCCAGCACGGGAGAGCGGTACTCGGCCGAGAGCCCGTCCTCCGCCGCCTGCAGATGCGGGTCGCCGGTGCCGCCGTACCAGACATCGCCGCGCGGATTCTGGGCCTCGGCGCGGATCTGCGCCAGCACCTCGCCGCTGCCCTTCTGCGCCATGCTGACGCGGATGCCGGTCTCCTTGGCGAAGGCATTGGCCGCCGCCTGGCACCATTCCACCTGCGCCGAGCAGTAGATGTTCAGGCTGCCCTGCGCCAGGGCGGGGGCGGCCGAGAGGGCGAGCAGGGCCATGGCGCCCGGCAGGATGTGACGGAGGGTGATCGGCATCGGTGTTCTCTCCCTGGCGGGAGGCCGGCGCGGCGGCCTTCCCGGACCGGCCATCGCCGGCTTGTCGCAGGAATGCAACAAAACCGTCACATCAACAAGGGATCCTCACGCGGCGGGCGGGCGGTCCTGGCCCTCCTCCCGGCGCAGCAGGGCGGCGTCGATCTGCTCCAGCAGCCGGGCGAAATCGACGGGCTTCGGATGATAGTCGTCGCAGCCCGCCTCGATCACCTTGGCGCGGTCGCCGGCCATGGCATGCGCGGTGAGCGCGATGATGGGGATATGCGCCGTCTCGGGCCGGCCGCGCAGCTGCCGCGCCGCGGTCCAGCCGTCCATGACAGGCAGATTCATGTCGAGGAGGATGATCTCCGGCAGGGCCTGCACCGCCTTGTCCACCCCCTCCTGCCCGTCATGCGCCAGCAGCACCTCGAAGCCCCGGCGGCGCAGCCGGCGGGAGAGGAAGTCCCAGAGCTCCTCGTGATCCTCCACCAGGAGAAGCGTGGTCATGCGGTTCGTCCTTCCGTATCCAGATCCTGCCGACCCCCGTCCCGGAGGTTCTCCCCGCCGGCGGCGGGCCGCGCCATCTCCGCCGGGCCGGATGGCGCAACAACGCGCGGGACGAGGGTCGCGATGCGGCGCAGCTCGCGCAGCAACTCCTCCCGCATGCCCTCCTCGGCCGGCAGCAGGCCCTGCACCCGGTCGCGCAGCCGCTCCAGCGCCTCCTCCTCCACCGCCCCGCCAGCCAGGGCGATGATCGGCAGCGCCCGCCATTCCTCGCGCCGCCGCAGCTCCTGGATCAGCGCGAAGCCCTCCCCACCGCCCTGCTGCACCGCGACCAGCGCCAGGGCGGGCGGCGGCGGCAGGGCCAGCCGGGCCAGCGCGGCGGCGGCATCCGCCACGGGCTCCACCACCCAGCCGGCCGCCTCCAGCAGGCGGGTCAGCTCGCCGCGATGCGCCGCGTCCTGCTCCAGCAGCAGCGCGCTCCCCGGCTGGGGCTGCGCGCGGAACCGGTCGAGCACGCGCTTCAGGCGGCTCCATTCCACGGGCTTGTCGAGATAGTCGGCGGCGCCCAGCGAGAAGGCCAGGCCCCTCTCCCGCACCATCGTCACCATGACCACCGGCGTCTCGACCAGCACGGGATCGGCCTTCAGCGCCGCCAGCACCGCCCAGCCATCCATGCGCGGCATCATCACGTCGAGCAGGATGGCATCGGGCCGCAGCGCGCGCGCCTGGCGCAGCGCCTCCTGGCCGTCAGCGGCGAGGCGCACGGCGAAGCCCTCCCGGTTCAGGAAGCGCGACAGCAGCTCCCGCGCCGCCGGGTCGTCGTCCACCACCAGGACCAGCCCGGCCCGCCCCTCGGAACCGGCGGGAGGCGCCTCCGGCACCGGCGCCGCCGCCGGCGCCCCGAGGTCGAGCGGCAGGCGCAGGGTGAAGAGGCTGCCCTCCCCGGGCCGGCTCTCCACGGCGATGCCGCCGCCCATCATTGCCGCGAAGGCGCGGGTGATGGCGAGGCCGAGGCCGGTGCCGCCGAAGCGCCGGGTGGTCGAGGCATCGGCCTGGGCGAAGCGCTCGAAGAGACGCGCGAGCTGCTCCTCCGTCATGCCGATGCCGGTATCGGCCACGCGCAGCCGCAGCCAGCCGGGGTGGCCCTCCGCCTCCCCCGACTCCACCTCGGCCGCCAGGGTGACACGGCCGCCCTCGGTGAACTTGGCGGCATTGCCGATCAGGTTGAACAGGCACTGCCGCAGCTTGACCGGGTCCGAATGCATCCGCGGCAACCGCTCGGGGATCCGCAGCTCCAGCGCATTGCCCTTCTTCTCGACCAGGCCGCGCACCGTCTCCGCGACCTCCCGCAGCAGCGCCGCCGGGTCGAAATCCTCGGCCTGCACCTCCATCCTGCCGGCCTCGATCTTCGACAGGTCGAGCACATCGTTGATGAGCGAGAGGAGGTGCCGCGCATTGGCGCGGATCTTCACCAGGTCCTCGCGGAAGGCCGCGGTGCCGGGGAGGTCCTGCGCCTCCTCCTCCAGCATCTCGGCATAGCCGATGACGGCGGAGAGCGGCGTGCGCAGCTCGTGGCTCATATTGGCGATGAACTGGCTCTTGGCGCGGTTGGCCTCCTCCGCCGCGCCCTTGGCCACGGCCAGCGCCTCCTCGGCCTCGCGCATCGCGGTGATGTCCGTGTTGGTGCCGAACCAGCCGATCAGGCGGCCCTCGGGAAACTCCTCGTCCGGCGGCTCGCGCAGGGGCAGCGCGCGGGTGAGGAACCAGCGGTAGCGGCCATCGGCGCCACGCAGCGGAAAGCTGTCCTCCCAGCCCTCGCCGGCGGCGATCGCGGCGCGCAGCCCGGCCGCCACCGCCTCGGCATGGTCGGGATGCAGCGCCACCTGCCAGCCGAAGCCATGCATCCTCTCCGGCGTCTCGCCGGTGTAGTCGAACCAGCGGCGGTTGAACCACTGCACCGCCCCCTGGTCGTCGGTCATCCAGGCCAGCTGCGGAATGGAGTCGACCGTCATGCGCAGCCGCGCCTCGCTGCGCCGGAGCCTCTCCTCCATGCGCCGCCGCGCCGAGACGTCGCTGGCGGCAAGGCCGACGCCGTCGCCCCGCGCCGCCGGGCCGCCGAGCGGGAAGAAATCCATCACCAGGTGCCGCTCCGGCCGCCCCGGCGGCCTGATCCGCACCTCGACGCCGGATTCCGCCCGGCCATCCCGCAGGACGCGGCGCAGATGCGGCTCCATCTGCGACCGCACCTCCGTCGGCAGGGCGCGGCCGGCGCCGCCCAGGAGGCTCTCGCTCAGCGCCATCAGGGCCTTGTTGGCATGGGTGACATGCAGGCCCCGGTCCAGGAAGCCGAGCCCGACCGGCGCATGCGCCATCACCCCGCCCAGCAGGGCCACGGCATGGCGCTCGGCCCGGCGGCGGGCGAGGCCATACAGCAGCAGCAGCAGGGCGGCGCCGCCGGCGGCGGCGGCGGCGAAGGCGATCAGCAGCAGCGTCCTGCGGTCATTCTCCGCCTCGAGCACCGCCATCCGGGCGCGGGTGGTCGACTGCACCTCGGCCACCGCCCGGCGCGCCGCGTCCATGACCGCCTTCCCTTCCCCCGTCGCGGTCAGGCGGATGGCGGCCTCGAGCCCCTCCTGCCGGCGCGCCGCCACCACCCGGTCCGACCAGGCGAGCTTCGCCTCGGTCAGGGCGCGCAGCCGGTCGGACGGAAAGCCGCCGGCCTCGGGCGAGGCGGCGCGCTCCAGGCGGTCCAGCGTGGGGCCCAGCGCGAGCCGCGCCCCCATGGAGGTCTCGAGATAGGTGTCGTCGCCCACCAGGACGAAGCCGCGCTGCCCGGTCTCGACATCCTTCAGCGCCGAGAGCAGCGCCTCGGCATCGAGCACATGGGCGTTGCCCGCCACCTGCAGGGCGCGGGCGCGGTCGGCCGCCATCCAGGCGGCGACGCCCGCGCCGACGGCCAGCAGGGCCAGCAGGGCGGCGCCGGCCAGCAGCCGGCCGCGCGGGCGGGAGAGGAAGGCGGCGGTGGCCGAGGCGGCGTCAGGCAAGGCATTGGTTTCCAGGCGATGGGGTCGTAACGCCGCGATCGCGCGGCGGGTTCTCGAAAAAGAGAAGAAGCCACGTCCAGGCTTCAACTCCGGCACCGCCACGGGCGTTGTCCCGGCGCGCCCGACCGGTGGGGACCGGCGCCTTCTCCAGGATGCCGCCCGTGAACCTGCCCCAATCGCTTCCCGACCCGACGCCCTCCCCGCCCGCCACGGCCATCCTGCGCTGCCTGCAGGGCATCCTGGGCCTGCTGGCCGCGGCGCTGACCATCGCCGCCCTGTATTATGGCCGCGACATCATCATGCCGCTGGTGCTGGCGACACTGCTGGCCTTCGTCCTGGCCCCGGTGGCGTCGCTGCTCACCCGCCTCTGGCTGCCGCGCGCCCTGGCGGTGGTGCTGACCGTGCTGCTCGGCGCCGGCGCCATCCTCGGTCTCGGCATCGTCATCGGGCGGCAGGCCGCCGCGCTGGTCGTCAACCTGCCCGAGTACCAAGCCAATCTGCGCGCCAAGCTGGAGGGGCTGCGGCTCTCCGAACTGCTGGCCGATGCGCGGCGCGCCATCGAAGACCTGACCGGCTTCATGGGCGACGGCGTCATCATGCCCTTGCCCGGCGCCGCCTCCTCGGCACCGCCCGCGGCCGAGGGCGGGACCACGCCGCTCGACATCCTGCAGGGGGTCGCCGCCCCGGTCCTCGCCCCCTTCGCCACCGCCGGGCTGGTCGTGCTCTTCGCCATCTTCGTGCTGATCTACCGCGAGGACCTGCGGGACAGGGTGATCCGGCTGGCCGGCAGCCGCGATCTGCACCGCACCACCGTGGCGCTGAACGACGCGGCCCGGCGGCTCTCCCGCTTCTTCCTGGCGCAGGTCGCCCTCAATGCGGGGCTGGGCGTCATGGTCGGGCTGGCGCTCTGGGCCCTCGGCATGCCCAGCCCGGCGCTCTGGGGCATCCTGGCGGGGCTGATGCGCTTCGTGCCCTTCCTCGGCCTGTTCATCGCCCTGCTGCCGACGCTGCTGCTCGCGCTCGCCGTCGATCCCGGCTGGTCGCTGGCCTTCTGGGTGCTCGGCCTGTTCCTGATCGCGGAACCGCTGATGGGGCAGGTGCTGGAGCCCACGATCTATGGCCACAGCACCGGCCTCTCGCCCGTCGCCGTCATCATCGCGGCGATCTTCTGGACCTTCCTCTGGGGCCCGATGGGCCTGCTGCTGGCCATGCCGCTGACGCTCTGCCTGGTGGTGCTGGGCCGCCACGCGCCGAGCCTCGGCTTCCTCGACGTCATCCTCGGCGACCGGCCCTCGCTGCTGCCGGAGGAACGCTTCTACCAGCGCGCGCTGAGCCGGGACCCCGAGGGGCTGATCCGGCAGGCGCGGGAACAGCTGCGCCTGGAACCCTCCCTCACCGCCTATCACGACGGCGTGGCGCTGCGCGCACTGGTGATGGCCGATCAGGACTGGTCGCGCGAGGTGCTGGAGGCGGAGAAGCTGGAGGATATCCGCTTCTCCCTCGCCGGGTTGCTGGAGGAGCTGAAGGGGGAGGAAAGCGACGGGGAGGAAAGCGACGGGGAGGTAGCGCCGCGTATTCTCTGCACCGCCGGGCGCGGCCGGCTGGACGACCTCGCCGCCGCCTTCGCCGCCCAGGCGCTGCGCTCCGAGGGGCTGCCCGCCCTGGCGCTGGCCGAGGGTGCCGAGCCGCCGCCCGGCCTCGTGCCGAACCTCGCGCTCTGCTGCATCGCCGTGCTGGAATCCGGCAGCAGCGCGGCCGGCATCCGCTATCTGGTGCGGCGCTGGCAGCGCCTGCTGCCGGGAGCCCGCATCGTCGTCGGCCTCTGGCACGCCGCCCCGGACAGCGCGCTGCTCGAGGCGCTGCGCCGCGAGAAGGCGGGCGAGGTCATCGTCACCTCCCTCGGCGAGCTGGCGGCGCTCTGCCGCACGCTGGAGGAGGTGCCGGAGCCGCGGCGCGAAGCCGGGTCCGCCTGAGGGATGCGGCGGGGGTTGCGGCTGGCGGCGCGCGTCGCGATCTAGCCTCGCATGACCCCGCGCTTCGCCTTCGACAACAGCTTCGCCCGCCTGCCGGGGGGCCTTCCCGGAGGCTTCCACGCGCGGCTGGCGCCGACCCCGGTGGCCGAGCCACGGCTGATCCGCCTCAACCGGCCGCTGGCCGAGCTGCTCGGCCTGGACCCGGAGGCGCTCGCGAGCCCCGAGGGCGTCGCCATCCTGGCCGGCAATGCCGTGCCGGAAGGCGCGGAGCCGCTGGCCATGGCCTATGCCGGACACCAGTTCGGCGGCTTCGTGCCCCAGCTTGGCGATGGCCGTGCCATCCTGCTGGGCGAGGTGGTGGGGCGCGACGGGCTGCGGCGCGACATCCAGCTCAAGGGGTCCGGCCCCACCCCCTTCTCCCGCCGGGGCGACGGGCGGGCGGCGCTCGGCCCGGTGCTGCGGGAATATCTGGTCAGCGAGGCCATGGCGGCGCTCGGCGTGCCCACGACCCGCGCCCTGGCGGCCGTCTCGACCGGCGAGGCGGTGCTGCGCGAGACGCCGCTGCCCGGCGCCGTGCTGGCCCGCGTCGCCTCGAGCCACCTGCGCGTGGGCAGCTTCCAGTTCTTCGCCGCACGGGGCGATGTCGCGGCGCTGCGCCGACTGACTGACTATGCCATCGCGCGCCACGATCCGGGGGCCGCCGGGGCGCTCCGGCCCGCCCGCGCCCTGCTCGACGGCGTGGTGGCCCGGCAGGCCGCCCTCGTGGCGCAATGGCTGCTGCTCGGCTTCATCCACGGCGTGATGAACACCGACAACACCAGCATCTCCGGCGAGACCATCGACTACGGCCCCTGCGCCTTCCTCGATGCCTATGAGCCCGGCAAGGTGTTCTCCTCGATCGACCTCGGCGGCCGCTATGCCTACGGCAACCAGCCGCGCGCCATGCACTGGAACCTGGCGCGGCTGGCCGAGGCCCTGCTGCCCCTGCTCGACGAGGAGGAGGAGGCCGCCATCGCCTCGGCGCAGGAGGCCCTGGCCGGCTTCGGCCCCGCTTTCGAGGCGGCCTATCTGGCAGGCCTGCGCCGCAAGACCGGGCTGCTCTCGGCGCGGCGGGACGATGCGGAGACGATGCAGGCCCTGCTGGACCTGATGGCGGCGCAGCAGGCCGACTTCACCCTCGCCTTCCGCGCCCTGGCCGACACCGCCGGGGCCGATGCGGCCGGGGCCGGCGGCGAAGAGGCCTTTCTCGCGCTCTTCGCCGAGCGCGAGCCGGCCACCGCCTGGCTGGCGCGCTGGCGGTCCCGGCTGGCGCAGGAGCCCCTGTCGCCGGCGTCGCGGGCGGGCGCGATGCGCGCCGCCAACCCGGCCTTCATCCCGCGCAACCACCGGGTCGAGGCGGCGCTGGGGGCGGCGATCTGGCAACGCGACCTCGGCCCCTTCGAGACCCTGCTCGGCGTCCTGTCCCGTCCCTTCGACGACCAGCCGGAGCACCGCGCGCTGATGCTGCCGCCCCAGCCGGAGGAACGCGTCGAGCGCACCTTCTGCGGCACCTGACGGCCGCCTCCCGCGCGGCGCCACAGGCAGGGGGGTGGTGGACAGAGGGCGCCCCGGACCATAGCCTCGGCGCGGTAACAGTCGCGGCATCGGCCGCGCCGGGAGGCTGGCCGGTCCAAAGCGGCTCCATTCGAACGGAGCATCCCTCGCCATGTCCGACCCCCGCCCGGCTTCCCCGCCGGGCATGCCCCTCCCCGGCATGCCTCCCGCCGACCTGTCTCCCGCCGACCTGTCTCCTGCCGACCTGTCTCCTGCCGACCTGTCTCCTGCCGACCTGTCTCCTGCCGACCTGGCCGAGACGGCCCGGCGGGTCCTCCCGGGCGGCGGCTTCGGCAACATGGCGGGGGAGATCGTCATCCGCGAGGGCCGCGGCGGCCGCGTCCGGGATACCGAGGGCCGGGACTACATCGACTTCCTGCTGGGCTCGGGCCCCATGCTGGTGGGCCACGCGCATCCCGAGGTGAACGCGGCGGTGATCGAGCAGCTCGGGCGCGGCTCCACCTTCTTCGCCAGCAACGAGCCGGGCATCCGGCTGGCGGAGGCCATCGTCGCGGCGGTGCCCTGCGCCGAGCAGGTGCGCTTCGCCTCCACCGGCACCGAGGCCGATGCCTATGCGATGCGCCTGGCCCGCGCCCATCGCCGCCGCCCGAAGATCCTGAAGTTCGAGGGCGGCTATCACGGCATGAGCGATTATGCGCTGATGAGCCTCTGGTCCGCCGCGCCCGGCAATTCCGCCACGCCGGTCGCGGATTCCGCCGGCATTCCCGACAGCCTGCGCGGCGAGATGCTGGTCTGTCCCTACAACGACCTGGAGGCGGCGCGGGCACTGGTCGCCGCGCATCACGACGAGATCGCCGGGGTCATCGTCGAGCCGATGCAGCGCTTGATCCCGCCGCGTCCCGGCTTCCTGCAGGGCCTGCGCGACCTCACCGCCGAGCATGGCATCCTGCTGATCTTCGACGAGGTGGTCACGGGCTTCCGCCTCGCCTATGGCGGCGCGCAAGAGTATTACGGCGTGGTCCCGGACCTCTGCACGCTGGGCAAGGTGATCGGCGGCGGCCATCCGCTCTCCGCCATCGCCGGCCGGGCGGAGATCATGGCGCATTTCGACCGCGCCCGGGCGGGGGATGCCTTCCTGCCGCAGATCGGCACGCTGAGCGGCAATCCGGTGGCCGCCGCGGCCGGCCTCGCCACGCTGGAGATCCTGCGCCGCCCCGGCGCCTATGAGCGGATCTTCGCCACCGGGCGCGCCCTGCAGGCGGCGCTGCGCGAGGCCCTGGCGGAAGCCGGCATCCCGGCCCTGATCCTGGGCGAGCCGCCGATGTTCGACGCCGTCTTCACCACGCGCGCCACCATCACCGAGCATCGCGGCATGCTCGACACCGACAAGGCGATGAGCGGGCGTTTCAACGCCTTCCTGCGCGCGCGGGGCGTCTTCAAGAGCGAGGGCAAGATCTACGTCTCGCTGGCGCATGACGCGCGCGACATCACCGAGGCCGGCACGGCCTTCGCGGAGGCGGCGCGGCTGGCCAAGGCCCCGTCCCCGGCCCATGCGTGAACCCGGAGAGAACGGCATGACGGAACTGAACTGGCTCCCGGCGGTGGAGATGGCGGCGCTGGTGCGCGGCAAGGCGGTGTCCCCGGTGGAGATCGCCCGGGCCGTGCTGGACCAGGTCGAGGCCTGCGAGCCGCGCATCAACGCCTTCAGCGAGCTTCTGCCGGAGCGCTTCCTGGCCGCCGCCCGGGAGGCCGAGCGCGCCGTCATGGCCGGCGAGGCCACCGGCCCGCTGCACGGCGTGCCGGTCACCATCAAGGACCTGACGGTGATGCGGGGGCTGCGCATGGGCAGCGGCTCGCTCACCCAGGAGGGCGTGGTGCCGGCCGAGGACGCGCCCGTCGTCACGCGGCTGCTGAACGCGGGGGCGATGCCGCTCGGCAGGACGACGACGCCGGAATTCGGCTGGACCGGCGTCAGCCGCAGCCCGCTGACCGGCGAGACGCACAATCCCTGGAGGCATGGCTACAACGCCGGCGCCTCCTCGGCCGGGGCGGGCGCGGCGGCGGCGGCGGGCTTCGGGCCGCTGCACCAGGGCAGCGACGGCGCGGGCTCGGTGCGGATGCCGGCGCATTTCTGCGGCATCTTCGGGATGAAGCCGAGCTTCGGGCGCGTGCCCTATTATCCGGTCAATGGCGGCGACTACGCCTCGCATGTCGGCCCTATGACCCGCACCGTCGCCGATGCGGCGCTGATGCTCTCGGTCATGGCCGGGCCGCATCCCTGGGACCACACCTCGCTCGAGGCGGCGCCGGCCGACTATCCCAGGCGGCTGCACGAGCCGCGCGCGGGCCTGCGCATCGCCTACAGCGCCGATCTCGGCCATGCCCGTGTCGATCCCGAGGTGGCGCGGCTGGCGCGCAAGGCGGCGGAGGATCTGGCCGCCGCCGCCGGCGCCGCGCTCGTCGAGGTGACGCCGGGCTGGGGCCCGCTCGGCCCCGAGATCGGCCGCTTCTTCTGGTCCTCGCACCTGACGCGGCTGGCGCCCCTGCTGCCCGACTGGGCGGCGCGCATGGACCCCGGCCTGGTCGCCTGCGTGAAGCAGGGGCTGACCCACAGCCTGTCCGAGTACCAGCGCATGCGCCCGCGCAAATACGCCTATGTCGCGCAGATCCACCGCTTCTTCGAGGAGGTGGACCTGCTGCTCACCCCCGCCGTCTCGGTGCCCGCCTTCCCGCTGCCGCGCCTGCGCCCCGCGGACTGGCCGGAGCATGCCTGGGACTGGCTGGCCTGGGCGGAGTTCTCCTATCCCTTCAACCTCTCCGGCAACCCGGCGGCGAGCCTGCCCTGCGGCTTCACCGCCGAGGGGCTGCCGGTCGGGCTGCAGGTCGTGGGGCGGCGCTTCGACGATCTGGGCGTGCTGCAGGCCTCCGCGCTGTTCGAGAAGGCGCGCCCCTGGGCCGACCGCCGGCCGCCCCTGGCGCGGCGGGAATGACCGGCGGCCGGGCCCAGGATCATCCCTTGCGGATGTTGTGGAAGATCGGGAAGCCGTTGAGCATGCCGGTGACAGCGGCGCGGAAGGCGGTGGGCTGGGTGAAGGCGCCCGTCGGCAGGTAGGGGATATCCTCGAAGGCCTGGCGTTGCAGCGCCTCGGCGAGGCGCTTCTGCTCCGCCGGGTCCTCCGCGTCCATGAACCGGTCGCGCAGCGCCTCGATCCTCGGCAGGTCCGGCCAGCCGTAGGTGCCCGCCCGTCCCGGCCCGCGCAGGTAGGATTGCGTGGCCGGGCTGGTGGCGATGATGCCGGGGATCGTGTTGCACCAGACGCTCCAGCCGCCCTGCTCCAGCGGACCGCGATTGGTCAGCCGACCCGCGATCGTGCCCCAGTCGCCGGTCTGGTAGTCCAGGTTGACCCCGCTGCGGCGGAACATGTCGCCGGCGATCTCGCTCATGGCGTTCAACCGGGCATTGTCCGTGGGCACGACGAAGACGACCCGCTCGCCGCGGTAGCCGGCGGCCTCCAGGTTGCGCTTCACCCGCTCGTGGTCCGGCGCGCCGTCCATCGCCTCCAGCCCCGCCTCCGTCGCCAGCGGGCTGCCGGGCAGGAAGAAGCCGCAGCGATCGGTCCAGAGAGCCCGGTCCTCGCCCATCACGGCGGTCATGTAGTCGGCCTGCCGGATGCCGGGCAGGAAGGCGCGGCGGATGGCCGGATTGTCGAAGGGCGGCTGGAGGTGGTTGAAGCGGATCATGGACATCGAGCCGGTCCTGTCCTTCACTTCCAGCCGGATGTTGCGGTTGCGCCGCAGCAGCGGCAGCAGGTCGGGCGTCGGCTGTTCCCACCAGTCCACCTCGCCCTGCTGCAGGGCGGCCGCCGCCGTCGAGGCGTCGGGCAGCGTGTGCCATTCCACCCGGTCGAGATGGGCGCGCTTGCCGCCGGCGAGGAAGCTCGGCGGCTCGTCGCGCGGCACATAGCCCTCGAACCGCTCATAGGCCGCCCGCACCCCGGCCATGCGGTCCGCCGCGACCCAGCGGAACGGGCCGCTGCCGACGATCTCCGTCACCTGTGTCGAGGGCGGGTTGCGGGCGAGGCGCTCCTGCATCACCGGGCAGAAGGAGGAGGGCTTGGCCAGGGCGGCGGCGAGCAGCGGGAAGGGCCGGCGCAGCCGGATGTCGAACACCCGGTCCGAGACGACGACCATCTCCTCCGTGATGGCGCGGATGTTCTGGGCCAGAACATCCGCCTGGCTCCAGCGCGCGATGCTGGCGATAACATCGGCCGCGCGGATCGGCGTGCCGTCGTGGAAGGTGATGCCCTCGCGCAGCGTGATGCGCCAGCGCCGCCCCTCATCCTCGATGACATGGCCCGCCGCGAGCTGCGGGCGCGGCTCGTAGGATTCGTCGAGACCGTAGAGCTGGTCATAGACCATCATGGCATGGTTGCGCGTGACGAGCGCCGTGTTGAAGACCGGGTCCAGCAGGGCCAGGTCCGCCTGGGGCACGAAGCGGAGCAGGCTCCGCGCGCCGGCCGTCCCCTGGGCCCGGACGACCGAGGGCGCGGCCAGCACCGCGGCCGGAAAGGCCAGCATCTCACGACGTTTCATGTCTCTCTCTCCCGAGCGTTCGTCATGCGGGGCAGCCGGGCGCCATTCACGGCCGCAGCACCTGGCGCGACCGCGCCGCCTGGCGGACGGAATCCCACCCGTAGAGCATCGGCACCATGCGGGCCGCCGCCCAGTCGGCATGCTGATCGGCGTAGTGCGGGCTGCCCGGACGGCCGGAGACACCATGGAACACCACCCACCGGCTGTTGTCCCAGTCCCCGACATCGAAGACGTAGCGCGCCAGCGCGCCGTATCCGGCGGCCGGGCCGGAAGCGGCCAGCAGGCCGTTCGCCAGCACCGTGTCGTTGTCGCCGCCGATCGGCAGGGCGGGCGGGTCCAGCAGCGCCGCCGCCGCGGGGAAGAGGGCGGAGAGGGGATGCGCGAAGCGCGGCCGATGCGTCTCGCCCCAGGGCTGCTCCGTGGCGCCCGCCACCTCGCGAAGCGCGGCGCCGATCGCCTCCTCCCAGCGCCATCCATCGAGCAGCGCGGCGTCATCCCGTCGCAGCAGGTTCGGCAGCGTCCACCAGAGCTGGTTCATCGGCGCGACGCCCGGCGCCACCGCCAGCCAGGGATGGCCCCCGGCGCCGCCGAGGCCGCTGCGCTCGGCCAGGATGCGCGTCAGGGCCCGACGCAGCGCGACATAGTCGGTGGGTGCCGTGGCGTCGGCGCTCATCCGTCCGTCCCAGGCCAGCAGGCGCTGCCGCAAGGCCTCCGCCTCGCCTTCGAGCGGCGCCAGCGCGGCCAGCCGCTCGCGGAACAGCAGCGCGTTGGGCGAGAGCGTGTCGCCATGGATCGCCGCCGCGTCCTCCGGCCCGAAGCCCGGCGTCCCGCGCAGCCGTTCCAGGATGCGCGCCGCGCGGTAGGGCGGATGGCAGTCGGTGCAGAGATAGTCCGGGTGGTCATCGGCCACCACGCGGTTGTTGGCGGTGACGATCAGGCCCTCCTCCGGGTCGATCGCCCGCGGCATGTCGTCATGCGCGATCCAGCCGCGCCAGGCGTGCTCCCCCGTCCATCCCGGCATCGGCAGCCAGCCGCTCTGCCGCCCGCGGCGCGGCACGCGCGCGCGCACCAGGTGGCCGATATGCCCTTCCGTGTCGGCGGCGACCAGGTTGTGGTCGATCAGCCCCCAGCCGCGTGTCGCCTCGAACAGGTCCTCGACATTCGTGGCGCGCGTCATGCGCGGCAGGCAGTCGAAGGAGAGGTCCGTCTCCGCGAACTGCACCGAGCGCAGCGAGAGGGCCGTGCCGTGGCGCGCATCGCCCGCGATCACCGGGCCGTTCGGTGTCTCCACCACCTCGAAGCGGCGGGGCGCCTCGCCGCGCACCGCGATCGTCTCCTCGCGCCGGCGGGCGGGAACCCACTCGCCCGCCTGCATCACCCGCGCGCCATCCGCCTCGAAGCGTTCGAGGAAGACATCGTGGATGTCCATGAAGGCATGCGTCACGCAATAGGCGACGCGCCCGTTCTGCGCGAAGTGCGGGAAGCCCGGCACGCCCGGCACGGTCAGCCCGATCATGTCGAAGGCGTCGCAGGCCACGTGGTGCTGCGCGTACATGTTCGGGATCTCGAAGACCCGGTGCGGGTCGCCGGCCAGCACCGGCCGCCCGGTGCCGCTGCGGGCGGGGCCCACCGCCCAGTTGTTGCTGCCCCCGCCGGTCTCGTCCCCCTGCAGGCCGAGCGACTCCAGCAGCGCGCGGATGGCCGGCGCCAGCACCTCCAGCTCGGCCTCGAAGCGCGCCGCCTCCGCCCCGGGAGGGATGCAGAGCAGGTCGCGCCCGCCATCGTCGTAGCGCAGCGCCCCGACACGCGCCGCGCCCACCACCGGCAGCGCCGCCGCGCGCCAGAGCTTGAACCAGACGGAGCCCATCAACAGGCCCAGCCGCCGCATCACCGCGATGCTGTGCCAGCCTTCCCAGGGTTCCGGCCGCGCCTCCAGCAGCGCGTATTCTACCGGCAGCGGCGCGTCCGAGGCGAGGAAGGCGTTCACGCCGGCGGCGTAGGATTCCAGCATCGCCCGCGCCGCCTCCCCCAGCGCCGCGTGGTCGCGCCGGCAGGCGGCTTCCATCCCCAGCCGGCGGACCAGGATATCCGCCTCCGCGGCACCGGGCCCGAGCCATTCGGCCGCCCGCCCCAGCGCGCGCCGCCGTGTCAGCTCCATCTGGAACAGGCGGTCCTGCGCGTGCACGAAGCCGAGGGCGAACCAGGCATCGCCGGTCGGGCCGGCGCGCAGATGCGGAATGCCATGGGCGTCGCGCAGGATCTCCACCGGCGCAGCCAGTCCCGGCACCTCCAGCACGCCCTCGAGCGGCGGCAGCGCCGCCCGCAGCCTGCGCGCGTCCACGACATCCATGTCCATTCTCCCCTGTTCGGGGGAGTTTGGAACCGACTTGCGGCCATTGTCGATATATCAAATACTATGTTTCGACAGCATCGCCTCGCCGATGGCGCGAAGGTCGCCGGAGCGCCATAAGGCGCGCGGAAGCCGGGACGGGGGAACGGCCGGCGCGGCGATGGAAGACAGGACCATGAAGACCATGCCCGAAGCGACGAACGTGCTCGATTTCGTCGCCCCGGTCGGCCGGGAGAACCTGGCCGGCCGCGTCTACGAGGAGCTGCGCACGGCCCTGTTCGAGGGCCGCATGCGTCCCGGCCAGCGCCTGAAGATCCGCGACCTGGCCGCCGCCATGCAGGTGTCCGAGACGCCGGTGCGGGAGGCTGTGGTGCAGCTCGCCCGCGAGCGCGCGCTGCGCCTGGAGGCGGCCCGCTCCATCACCGTGGCCGGTCTCAGCCTGCAGCAGTATCTCGAGCTCCGCACCATCCGCCTGGAGCTCGAGGGCCTGGCCGCCGAGGCCGCCGCGCTCCGCATCACCCCGGGCGACCTCGGGACGCTGGAGCGCGCCCATGCCGCCCTGGCCGCGGCCGAGGCGGCGGAGGAGGCCACCGCCGCCAACCGCGCCAACTGGGCCTTCCACCACACCCTCTACGCCGCCGCCGCCATGCCGGAGCTGCTGTCGCTGATCGAGAGCATCTGGCTGCGCAACGGCCCGATGCACGCCTTCCTCTACCCCGAGGCGCGGCCGACCTATCCGGGCCGCCACCGGCACCTCGACATCATCGAGGGCCTGCGCGCGCGCGACCCCGAGGCGACCCGCGCCGCCCTCCGCGCGGACCTGATGGAGGGCGGCGCCAACCTCGTCGCACTTCTCGGCCGCCAGGAACGCGACGCCGCCTGGACGGCCCCGCCCTGAGCCCGGGGCGAACAGGGCCCCCGCCAACACGACGCCGTCCGGGCGCCAGAGAGGAACAGGTCCGATCATGCAGCGCATCCCCATCGCCACCGACACCCCCTGGTTCCGGCTGGAGGTCGACGATGCGGACTGGGCGGCGGAGGATCCCGCCGCCCTCGCCCGCTGGATGGAACAGCTCCTGCTCATCCGCCGCTTCGAGGAGAAGATCCTGGAGCTGCACGGCCAGGGGCTCGTCCATGGCCCGGCGCATGCCTCGATCGGCCAGGAGGCCGGCGCGGTCGGCGCCATGTCGGTGCTCGGCACAGGGGACAAGCTGAACGGCACGCACCGCGCGCATCACCAGATCCTGGCGAAGCTGGTCAACAGCGCCCTGCCCGATGGCTACGATCCGCGCCGCGACGCGCCCGTGGCGCCGGCGGGCGACCTCGTCCGCCGCGCCATGGCGGAGATCATGGGCCTCGCGGAAGGCTTCTGCGGCGGGCGTGGCGGCTCCATGCACATGCGCTGGGCCCCCGCCGGCATCGTCGGCACCAGCGCCATCATCGGCGGCAACCTGCCCCATGCCGTGGGCTACGGCCTGGCCGACAAGGTGCTGGGGCGCGAGCAGGTCTCCGTCGCCTTCTTCGGGGACGGCACGCTGATGGCCGGCCAGTCGATGGAGGCCATCAACCTCGCCGCGCTCTACAACCTTCCCGTCATCTTCTTCCTGGAGAACAATTTCTACGCCGTCTCCACCCATGTGCGGGAGCAGACGCGGGAGACGCGGCTGACCACGCGCGGCGCCATGTTCGGCGTGCCCTCGGTGGAATGCGACGGGATGGACCTCGTCGCCGTGCGTCGCGCGATGCAATGGGCGGTGCGGACCATCCGCGAGACCGGCGGCCCCGTCTTCGTCGAGGCCATCCTCTACCGCTTCCTGCACCAGAGCGGCCCGCTGCTGGGCAGCCAGCTCGGCTACCGCGGCAGGGAGGAGGAGGCGGCGTGGCAGGCCCGCGACCCGCTCGCGACCATGCCCGCCCGGCTGAAGGCCCTGGGCGTGCTGGACGAGGCCGGGCTTGCCGCCCTCGATGCGCGCGCGACCCGCATGGTGGCGGAGGCCGCCGCGGCGCTGACCGAGGTGCCGCGCGACTCCAACACCCTTCAGATCCGCGCCGGCGCCTTCCCCGGCACGGCCGAGATCGAGAAGGGCATCCGGGGCGACCTCTCCGAACTGGCCGGCGCGCGCGTGCTGGAGGCGGCCTCCGTGCCGGCCGGGGCGCGGGCGGAGATGAAGTATATCGACGCCATCGCCGCCACCCTGCTGCGCAACATGGAGCGGGACCCGCGCATCGTCGTCATCGGCGAGGATGTGCACCGGCTGCGCGGCGGCGTCTCGGGCTCCACGCGCGGCGTGATGGAACGCTTCCCCGAACGCGTCTTCCCCACGCCGATCTGCGAGAACGGCTTCACCGGCATGGCGCTCGGCGCCGCCGTCTGCGGGTTGCGTCCGGTGGTGGACATCATGTTCGGCGATTTCTGCATCGTCGCGGCCGACCAGATGTTCAACGGCATCGGCAAGTTCTCGCACATGTTCGGCGGCGGCTTCGGCGTGCCGGTGGTGGTGCGCGCCCGCGTCTCGCCGCAGGCGGGCTATGGCTCGCAGCACTCGATGGACCCCTCGGCCCTCTTCGCGCTCTACCCGGCCTGGCGGATCGTCTCGCCCTCCACCCCGCACGACTACATCGGCCTGATGAACGCGGCGCTCCGCTGCGACGACCCGGTGCTGGTGATCGAGCATCAGGACCTGTTCCAGACCACCGGCCCGGTGCCGAAGGACGACCTGGACTACATCGTCCCGCTCGGCCGCGCCCGCACCGCTCGCCCGGGCCGCGCCTGCACCGTGCTCACCTATTCCACCATGGTGCCGGCCAGCCTCCGGGCCGCCGAGGCGGCGGGCGTGGACGCCGAGATCCTCGATCTCCGCAGCCTCGATCCCGGCGGGCTCGACTGGCCCGCCATCGAGGCCAGCATCCGCCGCACCAACCGCGTGCTGATCGCCGAGCAGACGGCGCGCGGCACCAGCCATGGCGCGCGCATCGCGCAGGAGATCCAGGAGCGCTGCTTCGACTGGCTGGACACGGAGATCCTGCGCGTCACCGGCGGCGCGGCCGCCCCCGTCGTCTCGCGCCCGCTCAATCTCGCGGCGCTGGGGGATACCGCCGGCATCGAGGCCGCGTTGCGGCGGCTGACGGCGTGAGGGGCCCCTTCCCGCCCGGCATTGAAATATGATATATCAAAATAAACGCAGCCAAGGATCCTTCCCATGTCGCAGGCTCTCCTCCCCGCGAAGCCGGGCGCCATCCCGCCGGACGATGCCCTGCGTGCCCGCGCCCGCGCCGTCATTCCCGGCGGCCTCTGGGGCCATCTGAACGCGGCCAGGCTGCCCGAGGGATATCCGCAATACTTCGCCTCGGCCGAGGGCTGCCGCCTGCGGGATGTCAACGGACGCGAGTACATCGACTTCATGTGCGCCTGGGGCCCCGTGGTTGTCGGCCACCGCCATCCCGCCGTGGAGGCCGCCGCGCGTCGCCAGGCCGGGCAGGGCGACTGCATGAACGGCCCCGCCCCGGTGCTGGTCGAGCTGGCGGAGCTGCTGGTCGGCACCGTCGCCCATGCCGACTGGGCGCTCCTGGCCAAGAACGGCACCGACGCCACCACGGCCTGCGTCACCATCGCCCGCGCCGCAACCGGCCGGCGCAAGGTGCTGGTCGCCCGCGGCTCCTATCATGGCGCGGTGCCCTGGTGCTCCCCCTCGCTGGCCGGGGTCACGGCGGAGGACCGCGCCCATATCCTGCCCTTCGACTACAACGACACCGCCAGCCTGGAAGCCGCCGCGGAGGCCGCGAAAGGCGATCTGGCCGCGGTGATCGTCACGGCGTTCCGCCATGATTTCGGTCGCCACCAGGAACTGCCCACGCCTGAATTCGCGCGCCACCTCCGCGCGCTGTGCGACGCGACCGGCGCCGCCCTCATCCTGGACGACGTGCGCGCCGGCTTCCGCATCGATCTCGGCGGCTCCTGGGAGCCGCTCGGCGTCCGCCCCGACCTTTCCGCCTTCAGCAAGGCCATCGCCAACGGCCATCCGCTCGCCGCCGTCACCGGGCGGGACCGCTTCCGCCAGACCGCGACCGAGGTCTACACCACCGGCTCCTTCTGGTGCGGCGCCGTGCCCATGGCGGCCGCCGTGGCCACCATCCAGGAGTTGCGCCGCCTCGACGGCCCGGCCCACATGCGCGCCATGGGCGAGCGCCTGCGCGCGGGGCTCGACGCCCTGTCGCGCCGGTACCGGCTGCCCGTCCGCCAGACCGGGCCGGCGCAGATGCCGCTGATGATCTTCGACAACGATCCGGACTGGGCGAAGGGCGACGCCTTCTGCGCCACGGCCCTGCGGCACGGGGCCTACTTCCACCCCCGCCACAACATGTTCCTCTCCTGCGCGCACACGGAAGAGGATATCGACCGCGCGCTGGAGGCGGCGGAGGCCGGGTTCCAGGCGGTGGCCCGCGGCTAGCCGGCGGGCCAGCGCGCCCTACAGCTCCACCTGCCAGAACAGCGGGAAGCTCGACTGGATCAGGTTCCGCAACCGCGCGCGGTATCCGGCCGGACGCGAGAACTGGCCCCACATCACGCTCGGCACCAGCTCGTAGGCGACCCGCTGGATGCGCTCGGCCACCTCGCGGCGCGCCGCCGCATCGGGGGCGCGCGCGAAGTCCGCCAGCAGGGCGGTGATCCGCGCGTCGCAGCTCCGGCCGGGATAGTCGGAGCAGTTGTTCGCCACGTAGAAGTGGTTCAGCGGGGATACCATGTCCACGCCATTGGCATAGACCGGGAACAGGCTCCAGCCGTCCGGCCGGGCGCGGCGCGCCAGCACCGTGCCCCAGTCCATCACCTGCTCGTCCACCACGAAGCCGGCCTGCTTCATGTTCTCGGCCAGCACATGCCCGGCGGTCTGCGAGATCGAGCCGGAGACCTCCAGCATGACCACCGGCTCGCCCTTGTAGCCGGTGCGCGCCAGCTCCGCCTTCGCGGCCCGGACATCGAAGCGCGCGACCTCCGCGCCGGCGGCGGTCTCCAGCGGCGCGTCGCACATCCAGAAGGAGGGGCAGTTCTCCACCCGGAAGCGCGGCGGAATGCCGATGGCGCCCAGGATCTCCTTCTGGTCGACGAGCTTCCACATCACCCGCCGCACGGCGGGATCGGCGAAGGGGCCGCTCGCATGGTTCAGGCGGAAATTGCCCTGGAACATGTCGATGCCCTTCAGCTCCATCAGCCGCAGGTCGCGGTTGCGGCCGAGCAGGTCGAGGAAGTCGAAGGGCAGGTACTGCATGTAGTCGATCTCGCCGGCGATGAGCGCGTTCACCCCGGTGGTGTCATCGGGCATGGTCTTCAGCACCAGCTCGTCGATCCTCACCGCCTTGCCGCCGGCCAGGAAGTCCGCCGGCTCGGCCCGCGGGACGTAGCGCGCGTTCCGCCGCAGCACCATCCGGTCGCCCGTGCGCCACTGGTCGCGTGCGAAGGTGAAGGGGCCGGAGCCGATGATCTCGGTGATGCGCGCATCGCCGGCGGGGAGGATGCGGGCGGGCATGATGAAGGGCACCGGGGCGTTCGGCTTGCCCAGCACCTCCAGCATCAGCGGAAACGGCTCCTTCAGGGCGATGCTGAAGCTGCGCGCATCCTCGGCCCGCATCGTCCGCATCGCCGCCAGCAGCATGCGCCCGAGGCTGTCGCGCGAGGCCCATCGGCGCAGGGAGGCGACGCAGTCCTCGGCCGTCACCGGCGCGCCGTCGTGGAAGGCCAGGCCGTCGCGCAGGGTGAAGCGCCATTCCAGCCCGTCGGCCGAGACGGTGTGGCCCTCCGCCATCTGCGGCCGGACCGTGCCGCCGGAATCCTGGGCGAAGAGCGTGTCGAAGACATGATAGCCGAAGCTGCGCGTGATCGCGGCCGTGGTCGCATGGGGATCGAGGACCACCACCTCAGATTCCAGCATCACCGTGATGGAACCGGCGGCGCGCGCCAGGCGCGGCGCGGCGAGAAGCGCGGGCATGGCGACGGCGCCCGCCCGGAGAAGACCGCGGCGCGTGGTGCTCAGCTCGAACATGGACATCCCCCTGTCTGCCGGGGCGGTTCCTGACGGCCCCGGTGCCTCTGCGCTCATCCTAGGCCATGGATGTCCTCTTGCAACATATGATATATCATTGAGGAGCCGACAGTCCGGGCCCCTGACTAGGCCCGGCCTCCGGGTGCCCTCAGTCCGGCTCCGGCAGGGTCGGCGCGTCGGTGAGGCGGTCGTGGATCGCCAGCAGCGCCTTGAGCGGATCGGTCTCCTTGCCCGCCGGCGCCGTGGCCGCGCCCTTGGTCGTCCAATAGACGGCATCCTCGACCCAGCGGATCAGCTGCCGCCGCGTCGCCGGAGAGCTTGTCGCGCTGGTCATAGGCCTCGGCGTTGATCGCACCCAGCAGGGCGGCGGCATCTCCGCAACGGCGTGATCGAGGTGCGGCAGGTCAAGCGGGAAGCCCGCTGCAGGTCCCCATGCATCCGGCCCTGGCGGTCGAGCTGGCCCATGTGCCATCCGACCGGATCACCTTCCTAATACGACAGGACAGCGGCGCGACGCCTGGCAGAGGCCGCAGCGGCCATCCATCAGATGGCGGCCATCACCGGCCATCGCACATTGTCGGATGTGGAAAGATACACGCGGGCGGCGGAACAGCCGCGCCTGGTCCAGGCCGCCATGGCCCGAATGGCGAACGGCGGCTTGCTAACCAAATCCACCGAAACTCGCAAACCGGAAGAAACCGGCACTGAATCAGTATTTCGGGGAATTTCTGGCGCGCCCGAGAGGATTCGAACCCCTAACCTCCAGATCCGTAGTCTAGCGCTCTATCCAGTTGAGCTACGGGCGCTGGCCAGTGGCGGGGGAATAACCGAGGCCCTCCCCCCGCGCAAGAGGCATTTTTGCGTTGTTACGCGGCCAGCTTGTCCAGCTCGCGCAGCACCGCATCGCCCATGACGCTGGTCCCGACGCGCGCGGTGCCATGGCCCATGATGTCGGCCGTGCGCAGGCCGCCGGCCAGGACCTTCTCCACCGCCTGCTCGATCATCGCCGCATCCTCCTCCATGCCGAAGGACCAGCGCAGCAGCATGGCGAAGGACAGCAGCTGGGCGCAGGGATTGGCGATGCCCTTGCCGGCGATGTCCGGCGCGGAGCCGTGCACCGGCTCGTAGAGCGCGTGGCGGCGGCCGGAGGAATCCGGCGCGCCCAGCGTGGCCGAGGGCAGCATGCCGAGGGAGCCGGTCAGCGCCGCGGCGAGATCGGAGAGCAGGTCGCCGAAGAGATTGCTGGCGACGATGACGTCGAACTGCTTCGGCCGCGAGCAGAGCTGCATCGCGCAATTGTCGGCATACATGTGGCTCAGCTCGACATCCGGATACTCGGACTTGCCGACCTCGCTCACCACGGCGCGCCAGAGGCGGCCCGACTGCATGACATTCGCCTTCTCGACGCTGGTCATCTTGCCGGTGCGCTTGCGCGCCAGGTCGAAGGCGACGCGCGCCACGCGGGCGATCTCGTCCTCGGTATAGACCTCGGTGTCGATGCCGCGCCGCTTGCCGTTGGGCAGCGTCTCGACGCCGCGCGGCTCGCCGAAATAGATGCCGCCGGTGCTCTCGCGCACGATCATCAGGTCGAGCCCGCGCACCACATCGGGCTTCAGGCTCGACGCATCGACCAGCGGCTCCAGCACGAGCGCCGGACGCAGATTGGCGAAGAGACCCAGCTCCTTGCGCAGCCGCAGGATGCCGAGCTCAGGCCGCTTCTCGAAGGGCAGGCCATCCCATTTCGGGCCGCCGACCGAGCCGAAGAGCACGGCATCCGCGTTCAGCGCGCGCTCCACCGTGGCATCCGGGCAGGGCGAGCCCTCGGCATCCAGCGCGGCGCCGCCGACCAGCCCTTCCTCGAGCGCGAAGCTCACATGCCGGCGCCGGTCCATCCATTCGATGACGCGGCGCACCTCGCGCATGACCTCGGGGCCGATACCATCGCCGGGGAGAACCAGCAGTTTCTTGTTGGCCGACATGGGCGTGTCTCGTCCCTCTTTCTCTCCGGGCCCGCCGCCAGCCGGCGGGCCACCCTCATTCGGCAGCGTCCTGGTACAGCCAGGGCTGCGCCGCGCGCCGCTTCGCCTCATAGCCATCGATGGCCGAGGCACGCTGCATGGTCTGGCCGATATCGTCGAGCCCGTTCAGCAACAGGTGGCGACGCAGCGGGTCGATCTCGAAGGGGATCTCCTCCCCGTTCGGGCGCACCACCACCTGCCGCTCCAGATCGATCGTGAGGCGCGCATTCTCGCCCATGCGCGCATCCTCCATCAACTGATCGCAGATCTCGCGCGGCAGCTTCACCGGCAGGATGCCGTTCTTGAAGCTGTTGTTGTGGAAGATATCGGCGAAATCGGGCGCGATGACGCAACGGATGCCGAAATCCAGCAGCGCCCAGGGCGCGTGCTCGCGCGAGGAGCCGCAACCGAAATTCTCGTGCGCGATCAGGATCTCCGCCCGGCGGTAGGGTTCCTGGTTGAGCACGAAGTCCGGATTCTCGCTGCCATCCTCGCGATAGCGCAGATTGGCGAAGGCGGCCTTGCCGAGGCCGGTGCGCTCGATGGTCTTGAGGAAGCGCGCCGGGATGATCTTGTCGGTATCGACATTGGCCATCGGCAGCGGCGCGGCGATGCCGGTCAGGGTGGTGAAGGCGTCCATGGATCAGTGCCTCCCTTGGGCGGCGAGCTGGCGCACATCGGTGAGGTGGCCAGTGATGGCGGCGGCGGCGGCCATGGCCGGCGAGCAGAGATGCGTCCGCCCCCCCGGCCCCTGCCGCCCCTCGAAATTGCGGTTCGAGGTGGAGGCGCAGCGCTGGCCCGGCGTCAGCTTGTCCGGGTTCATGCCGAGGCACATCGAGCAGCCCGCCTCGCGCCACTCGAAGCCGGCCTCCCGGAAGACGGCGTCCAGCCCCTCGCGCTCGGCCTGCTGCTTCACCAGGCCCGAGCCCGGCACCACCATGCCGCGCACGCCCTCGGCCACGCGGCGGCCGCGCACGATCTCGGCGGCGGCGCGCATGTCCTCGATGCGGCTGTTGGTGCAGGAGCCGATGAAGACGACATCGACCTTGAGATCGGTCAGCTTCTGGCCGGGCGTCAGGCCCATGTACTCGACCATGCGGCGGAGCTGCGCCCGGCGCGCCTCGTCCTGCCCGCTCTCGGGGTCCGGCACGGTCGCGGTGATCGGCAGCACGTCCTCGGGGCTGGTGCCCCAGGAGACCATCGGCACGATCTCGGCGGCGTCCAGCACCACCTCCCTGTCGAAGACCGCGCCCTCATCCGTCGGCAGGCTGCGCCACCATTCGATGGCCCGCTCCAGCATCTCGCCCTGCGGCGCGAAGGGGCGGCCCTTGATGTACTCGAAGGTCGTCTCGTCCGGCGCGATCATGCCGGCGCGGGCGCCGCCCTCGATCGACATGTTGCAGACGGTGAAGCGCCCCGCCATGTCGAGCGCGCGGATGGCCGAGCCGGCGAACTCGATGACATGGCCGGTGCCGCCCGCCGTGCCGATCCTGCCGATGATGGCCAGCACGATGTCCTTCGCCGTGCAGCCCGGCGGCAGGGTGCCGTCCACCGTCACGCGCATGTTCCTGGCGCGCTTCTGCAGCAGGGTCTGGGTGGCGAGCACATGCTCGACCTCGGAGGTGCCGATGCCGAAGGCCAGGGCGCCCATCGCGCCATGCGTCGAGGTGTGGCTGTCGCCGCAGACGATGGTCATGCCGGGCAGCGAGAGGCCCTGCTCCGGCCCGATGACATGCACGATGCCCTGGCGGGCGTCGGTCAGCGGGATATAGGGAACGTCGAAGGCCTTGACGTTCTTCTCCAGCGTCTCGACCTGCAGCCGGCTCTCGGGGTCCTCGATGCCGGTGTAGCGGGAGGCGTCGGTGGCGATGTTGTGGTCGACCACCGCCATGGTGCCCTCGCGGCGGCGCAGGGAGCGGCCGGCCATGCGCAGCCCCTCGAAGGCCTGCGGGCTGGTCACCTCATGCACGAGATGCCGGTCGATGTAGAGAAGCGCGGTGCCGTCCGGGAGTGTCTCGACGACATGGGCGTCCCAGATCTTGTCGTACAGCGTCCGCGGCTTCGTGGCCGACATCGTGTGGTTTCCTCGTGGCAGGTGGTTCATGCCCGCGCGGCGCGGGGCTGGGGCCCATACCGCCCGGGTAGCCATTCGCCCGGGGGCCGAGACCCCAGGGCCGGCGCCGGCCCCTCTCGGGGACCGGCTCCCGCCATCAGGTTGCGATCCCCGATGGCGGAGGCAAGGGGCTCACTCCTTGGCGCGCGGAGCGGCCTTCTCGGCGATGCGGGCGGACTTGCCGGTCCGGCCACGCAGGTAATACAGCTTGGCGCGGCGCACCTTGCCGCGGCGCAGCACGGCGATCTCGGCCACGTTCGGGCTGTAGAGCGGGAAGACGCGCTCGACGCCCTCGCCGTAGGAGAGCTTACGCACCGTGAAGTTGCTGTGCAGGCCCTTGTTGGAACGGGCGATCACCACGCCCTCATAGGCCTGGGTGCGGGTGCGCTCGCCCTCGACCACCTTCACCATCACGCGGACGGTGTCGCCGGCGGCGAACTCGGGCACGGCACGGGCAGAGAGCAGGCGCTCCTTCTGTTCCGTGTCGAACTGCTGCAGCAGGTTCATGGCAAAAATCCTCTCGTCAATCCGTTTAGGCGGCGCGGGCCGCCCGTTCAATCCTGTGTCTCAACAAGCCGGCCATGCGGGCCGCCCCGCCGGGCCCATAAGTCGGGCCGCCGTTCGCGCGTCGCCGCCTCCGCCTGCTCCCGCCGCCATCGCGCCACCGCCGCATGGTGGCCGGACAGCAGCACCTCCGGCACCCGCCGCCCCTGCCACTCCACCGGGCGGGTGTAGTGCGGGTATTCGAGCAGCGGCGCCGCGGCCTCGGCGAAGCTTTCCTCGGTGGCGCTCTCCGCCCCGCCCATCACGCCCGGCAGCAGCCGCACGCAGGCATCGAGCAGGACCAGCGCCGCCGGCTCGCCGCCCGAGAGCACGAAGTCGCCCACCGAGACCTCGCGCAGGCCGCGCGCCTCGATCACCCGCTGGTCCAGGCCCTCGTAGCGGCCGCAGACCAGGACCAGGCCCGGCCCCGCCGCCAGCTCCCGCACCAGCGCCTGATCGAGCAGGCGCCCGCGCGGGGTCAGGTAGATCAGCGGGCGGGCCGGCCCCTCCGCCAGGGCGGCGGCGCAGGCGGCATCGACCACGTCCGGCCGCATCACCATCCCGGCGCCGCCGCCGCAGGGCGTGTCGTCCACGCTGCGGTGGCGGTCGGTGGCGAAGTCGCGGATCTGCAGCGTGTCCAGGCGCCAGAGACCCTCCCGCAGGGCGCGGCCGGCCAGGGAATGGCCAAGCGTGCCCGGAAACATCTCCGGGAAGAGGGTGAGCGCGGTGGCGTGCCAGCTCACGCGCCGCCCCCCCGCACGCCGCGCGGCCCGCTGCGCCGCGGCGCGTCCTGCCGGCGCGGCAGCGACTGCAGCGGCTCCGGCGGCGCGCCGGCCTCGGCTTCCGGCGCCGCCATCACCGCCTCGGGCGGCGCGGCGACGAGGAAGCCCCCGGCCAGATCCACCACCGGCACGGCGGCCCGGGTGAAGGGCAGCAGCAGCTCCCGCCCCTGATCCGCGGCGACGGTCAGGAAGGCGCCGGCACCGTAATCCTCCACCGCCCGCACCTGGCCGAGCGCCCGACCCTCCGCATCGCGGACGTCGAGGCCGATCAGGTCGGCGAGGTAGAATTCCTCCTCCTCCGGTGGCGGCAGCAGGTCGCGCGCCAGATAGAGCCGGGTGCCGGTCAGCTTCGCCGCGGCCTCGCGGTCGGCGACGCCCTCGATGCGCGCCAGACCGCCACTCAGCCAGTGCAGCACGAAGCGCGTCCCGCCGCTCTCGTCGGAGAGCGGGCCGTAAGCGGCGATGGCCGCCGGGTCGGCGGTGAAGGACTGGACACGGACAAGGCCCCGCACACCGTGCGGCCGTCCGATCTCCCCCACCAGGATACGCTTGCTGCCCATGGCGCGTGACGATCAGCCGCCTGGACTTCAGCCCGCGGCGGCCGCGGCGGCGCGCTCCTGCGCCTTCTTCTTCGGCGCGGCCTGCTTCGGCTGCTCGCGGAAGACCGGCATCGGCGCCAGCTCGGCGCGGCCGAGGAACTTCGCCACGCGGTCGGTCGCCACCGCGCCGTTGCTCAGCCAGTGCTTGATGCGCTCGTCGAACAGGCGCACGCGCTCGGCGTGGTCGGAGGGCAGCATCGGGTTGTAGCTGCCGACCTTCTCGATGAAGCGGCCGTCGCGCGGGGAGCGGCTGTCGGCCACCACGATGTGGTAGTAGGGGCGCTTCTTGGCGCCGGCGCGCGCGAGGCGGATCTTCAGGCCCATGATCTTTGGCTCCGTAGTGGGTGTCGTCGGTGGTTCAGAAGGGGCGCTTGCCGCCCCCCATGCCAGGAAGGAGCGCGCCGAGACCGCCGCGCATCAGGCCCTTCTGGCCGAGCTTGTTCATCCGCTTCATCATCGCGGACATGTCGTCGAACTGCTTGAGCAGCCGGTTGACCTCCTGCACCGAGGTGCCGGAGCCGGCGGCGATGCGCCGCTTGCGGGAGGCCTTCAGGATCTCCGGGCTGCGGCGCTCCTTCGGCGTCATGCTGCCGATGATCGCCGCCTGGCGCTTCAGGATGCTGTTGTCGAGCTTGGCCTCGTCGATCTGGCCCTTCAGCTTGCCGATGCCCGGCAGCATGCCGAGGATGCCGGACAGCGAGCCCATCTTGCCGATCTGCTTCAGCTGCGCCGCATAGTCCTCCAGGTCGAACTGACCCTTCTGCATCTTGGCGGCGAGCTTCTCCGCCTCGGCCTTGTCGATCGTCTCGGCGGCGCGCTCGACCAGGGAGACGATGTCGCCCATGCCCAGGATGCGGCTGGCGATGCGGTCGGGGTGGAAATCCTCCAGCGCGTCCAGCTTCTCGCCGGCGCCGAGCAGCTTGATCGGCGCGCCGGTCACGGCCCGCATGGACAGCGCGGCACCACCGCGCGCATCGCCGTCGATCCGGGTCATGACGATGCCGGTGAGGCCGACGCGCTCGTTGAAGGCGCGCGCCGTCTGCACCGCGTCCTGGCCGGTCATGGCATCGACGACCAGCAGGCTCTCATGCGGCCGCACCGCGGCCTTGACCTCGGCCACCTCCGCCATCAGCGCCTCGTCGATCGAGAGGCGGCCGGCGGTGTCGAGGATGACGACGTCGTAAAGCTCGCCGCGCGCCACCTTCATGGCGCGCTCGGCGATCTGCAGCGGGGTCTGGCCCTGCACGATCGGCAGCGAGGTGACGCCGGCCTGCCGCGCCAGCGTCTCCAGCTGCAGCTGCGCCGCCGGGCGGTGCACGTCGAGGCTGGCCAGCAGCACCTTCTTCTTGTCGCGCGTGCGCAGCCGCAGCGCGATCTTGCCCGAGGTGGTGGTCTTGCCCGAGCCCTGCAGGCCGATCATCAGGATCGGCACCGGGCTCGCCGCGGCCAGGCTGAGGCCGGGGACATGCTCCACCCCCTCGCCGCCGCCGAGCGCCTCGACCAGGCAGTCGTTGACGATCTTGATGACCTGCTGGGCCGGCGAGACGGAGCGGATGACATCGGCGCCGACGGCGCGCTCGCGCACCTTGGCGACGATGTCCTTGACCACCGGCAGCGCGACATCGGCCTCCAGCAGGGCGATGCGCACCTCGCGCGAGGCCTCGGCCACGTCGGCTTCGGTCAGCGCGCCACGGCGGCGCAGCCGGTCGAACACCCCGTTCAGCTTGCCCGAAAGCGCCTCGAACATCCGCCCTCACTGCCGGCGCCCTGCCGAGCGCCCAAAACAAAACGCGCCGCTGCGCGAGCCTTCGCGGAGCGACGGAGCCGGGCCTCTCCGGGAGGCGGCCGACCATGATGACCGGGCACAGGCCCGGGCCGGGGCGATGTAGTTGATCGGCGGCGGGGGGTCAAGCGGAACCGCCCTCCCCTCCGCCACCGGCCCGCGCCGGCTACTTCTTCTCGATGTTCCAGAAGACCAGGATCGGCGCCGTCAGCACGCCCGAGACATTGCTCCGCCGGGCATAGGGCTGGTCGTACTGGCCGAGCACCCGGTAGGGCTGCACCTCGGCCAGCCGCCGGTGCAGCGCCTCGGTCGCCGCCTTCTGCGAGGCGGCGTCCACCGCCTCGACCACGCCGTTGCGCAGCCGCTCCGCCTCGGCATCGCAGGGCCAGCCGGCCCAGGCGCGCTCGCAGGCCATGTTGGTGCCGATATTGGTGATCGGCGACTGCATGGTGGCGCCGGAGGCGAAGGTGACGAAGAGGTTCCAGCCGCCCTGGTCGAGCGTGCCGCGGTTCTGCTGCCGGGTCGTCACCGTGCCCCAGTCGGAGAACTGCAGGTCGACATTCAGCCCGGCCTTGCGCAGCGATTCCGCCGCCACCTCGGCCATGCGGCCGATCGGCGCGATGTCGTAGGTCGAGGTCAGCACCACCCGCTCGCCCTTGTAGCCGCTCTCGGTCAGCAGGCGGCGGGCGGTCGCCAGATCGGGCTTCGCATAGCCCGCCGCGCCGGCCTCGGTGCCGTTCGGGCTGCCGCAGACGAAGTAGGAGTCGCAGCGCCTCCACCACTTCTCGTCACCGAAGCCGGCGGTCAGGAAGTCGGCCTGGTCGGTGGCATAGGCGAGCGCCAGCCGCGCGCGCGGGTCGTTGAAGGGCGGGTGCAGGTGGTTGGGGCGCAGCATCGCCTGGCCGGGCAGGCTGGAATAGGTCTCGACCTTCACGTCGCGGCTCCGGGCCAGCACCGGCACCAGGTCCTGGCTCGGCTGTTCCCAGAGGTCGATCTCCCCGGTCTGGATCGCCGCCGCCGCCGTCGCCGCATCGGGCATGATCACCCATTCGACGCGGTCGAGCTTCACCACCCGGCCCCCGGCCAGCCCGTCCGGCGGCTCGGCCCGCGGCACGTAGTCGGGGTTGCGGTCATAGACGACACGGGCGCCGCTCTGCCACTCGCCCCGGTTGAAGCGGAACGGGCCGCTGCCGACGGTCTCCGTCACCGGCTTCATCGGGTCGGTCAGGGCATCGCTCTCGCGCATGATGACCGGGATCTGGCCGACGCCGGAGCCCAGCGCGAAGGGCACCATGCCCGTCGCCGTCTTCAGCCGCAGGGTGAAGCTGCGCCCGTCCACCGCCTCCAGCGCGGCGGTGTATTCGGCAAGCTTCACGCCGACCGTGTCGCGCGCCATCCAGCGCTTCAGCGAGGCGATGACATCCTTCGTCGTCACCGGCTGGCCATCGTGGAACTTCAGCCCCTCGCGCAGGCGGAAGGTCCAGACCAGCTTGTCGTCCGAGACGCTGTAATCCTGCACCATCATCGGCTGCGGCTGCAGCTTCGAATCCCAGGCGAAGAGCGTCTCGTAGATCATCAGCCCGTGCATGCGGGTGATCAGGATCGAGCCATGCACAGGGTCGAGCGACTTCAGGTCGGCATGTGGCGCGACGCGGAGCACGCTCTTCGGCGCGGGCTGCGCCGCGGCGCCGGGCGCCCCGGCCAGCATCAGGGCGGGAAGCAGCGGCAGGGCGAGCAGGGCCGCGCGGCGGGAATGGGTCAAGGAGGCTCTCCGAATCAGGATCTGCGGTGAAGATGCAAGACCCGTGCCCGGTGGCTGGCAAGCCGCAGGCTGCCATCGGGCTGCAGCCACAGGCAGGGGCGGTGCCGCCAGGGTCCGTGCGACAGGTCGGCCAGGGCGCGGCCGCCCGGCAGGGGCGTCAGCCGGCAGCGCGCGCCGATGCCCCCGGCCCAGTCGAAGCGGGCCTCGCCCTCCGGCGTGACGCGCAGCCCCGTGCCGAGGACGGGATCGGTCCATTCGCCCGCCAGGGCCGGATCGGGCGCCAGCCCCTCCGGCACGCGCAGCAGGCGCCGCGCCACCCCGCCCACCATGCCGGCCAGCGCATCCGGCCCCTCGGCGCGCAGGCGGATGTCGAGATAGGCCGGAAGGCTGCGCCATTCGCCGCCCGGCGCCGCCACCAGCCGCTCGAAGCCGCCCATGACGCTGATCGAATCCGCCGCCAGCTCGGCCCAGAAGGGACCTTCGGCGGCGGCGAAGAGGCCGGGCGGCACCGCCGGGGGTGCCGCGGGCAGCGGCTCGCCGGTCAGGGCGGCCATGACGCGCAGCGCCGGCCAGAGCGCCTCCTCCTCCCGGTTGGTCAGCACCACCACGCCGAGACCCAGCTCGGGCGCCATCAGGACATGGTTGCGATACCCCGGCAGCGAGCCGCCATGCCCCACCAGCACCACCCGGCCCAGCGCGCTGCGGACCAGTCCCAGGCGATAGACGCTCTCGCTGCCATCGGCGAAGCGGCGCGGCGCCGCCAGCCGCTCCAGGATCCCGGCCAGCGGCCCCCGCCCGGCCATCAGCGCAGCCGCCCAGCGGGCCAGCGCCGTGGCGCTGCCGGCCAGGCCGCCGGAGGCGGAGAAGTGCAGGCCATAGCGCCCGCGCCGCCAGCCGGCCCCATCCCACCAGTAGCCGGTGGCGAGGCCCGGCACGGGCACGCTCTCATCCTCGGGGAAGGCGAAGGGCAGGTCCAGCGGTGCGAAGAGCCGGCGGCGCAGCGCCTCGGGATAGCTGACGGCGCGCCGCTCTGGCAGGATGCGCTGCGCCAGCCGCCAGCCGGTGTTGGAATAGGCCATCTCGGTGCCGGGCCCGGCATTGAGGGCGGGGATGCGGCGGGCGACCGAGAACACCTCCTCCGCCGTCAGGCTGGCGGTGAAGGGCACGCCCTGCTGCCAGAGCAGCTCCATCATGTCCGGCAGGCCGCCGGTCATGTCGAGCGCGCGCTCCAGCGGGACCGCCGCCACCGCCGGTGGCAGCCCGTCCAGCAGCGTGCCCAGGGGCGCCTCCAGCGGGATCTCCTCCAGCAGCAGCGTGGCGGCCAGGAAGTGCTTGCTGATCGAGGCCAGGCGGTTCGGCGTGTCGGGGGTGAAGGGAAGGCCGTGCTCCAGGCTGGCGAAGCCGCCGGCCGCGGCATGGCGGATGCCGGCCGTGTCGAAGAGCAGGATGGCCCCGCCCGGCCCCCGTGCCTCCGACCAGGCGCCGGCGAGGGCGGCGGCCTCCGCCGCGGCGGCATTCCAGTCGGGCATGGTCCTGCGCTCCTCACCGGTGGGTGGGACGCATTCTTCGGCGCGCGGGCGGAAAGGGGAAGCCCCGGCCGCGCGCCGGCCGCGTCAGGCGTCGAGCAGCACGCTGAAGCCGCCCATGATCATGCGCTTGCCATCGAAGGGCATGTCCTTGGGCGGTTCCTTCATCCGCTCATCCGTCATCATCGCCTGGACGGCGGCGTCGCGCGCCGCGCGGTCGCGATACTCGATCCAGGCGAAGACCACCGCCTCCTCCTCCGTCGCATGGACGGCGCGGCGGAAATCGGTGCGCTGACCCTCCGGCACGTCATCGCCCCAGGCCTCGACCACGCGCAGCGCGCCGAGCTCCCGGAAGACCGGCAGGATCCCGCGCGCCATCGCGACGTAATCCGCCTTGCGCCCCCGCGGGACCGGCAGGACGAAGCCATCGACATAGCCGCCGGTGCCACTGCCCTCGTCCATCAGCGGGGCGAAGCCGCCATGGATCAGCCGCCTGCCATCGAAGGGCATGGCCGCGCCCAGGGCCTGCATCGCCGGGTCGGTGCGGAAGCGCGCATTCGCCGCGTCGCGCGTGGCGCGATCGGGGTACTCGACCCAGGAGAAGACCACCGTCTCCTCCGGCGTCGCCTGCACCGCGCCCCAGAAGTCGTTCAGCTTGCCCCTCGGCACGTCGTCGCCCCAGGCCTCGACGCAGCGGGTGGCCCCGAAGCCACGGAACAGCGCCGCGGCCTCGGCGGCGTGGCGCGCATAGGCCTCCCTGCTGCCGGTGGGAACGGCGACCACGAAGCCTTCCACATAAGCCATGCCTGGGTTTCCTCCTCCCGTTGACCCACGCTTCCTGCCGCGATTTTAGGTTGATATCAACCATAAACCCCATGGCCGGGGCGCGCTTGGCGCGATCGTGAAAGTCCGCTCCTTCCGACCCTTTCCGCGGGAGGGGGCGCGACCCCCTCCCTCCTCCCGACTCCGGGCGCCAACGCGCCCCTACGCCACCGCCGCCGGCTGCCGCAGGGCCGCAGCGATCAGCGGCATGCCGATCCGCGCCGGGTCGGTCATCAGCGACTCGGGGTGGAACTGCACCGCCGAGAGCGGCAGGCGCCGGTGCTCGATCGCCATGACCACGCCATCCTCCGTCTCCGCCGTCGCCACCAGCTCCGCCGGCAGGTCGAGGCGCCGGGCGTGCAGGGAGTGGTAGCGCCCGACGGTGAAGGTCCCGGGCAGCCCCGCCAGCAGCCGCCCGCCGAGGTTGCGGATGCGGGAGGGCTTGCCGTGCATCGGCCGGGACAGCAGGTCCAGCGTACCGCCGAAATGCTCCACCATGCCCTGCAGGCCGAGACAGACGCCGAAGCCCGGCAGGCCGCGCCGGATGAGGAGGTCGAGCGTGTCCGACATGGCGAAGTCCGCCGGCCGGCCCGGCCCCGGCGAGAGCAGCACGAGGTCCGGCGCCTCCCCCTCCCGCAGCGCCTGGCGCGCCATCCCTGGCCGCAGCGTGCGGACCGAGGCACCCGCGGCCCGCAGGTAGCCGGCCAGGGTATGCACGAAGCTGTCCTCGTGATCGACCAGCAGCACCCGCGCCCCCATGGCCGGGCGCGGCGCGGCGGGCGCGGCCGCCACCGCCGCCTCGCCGCGCAGCGTGGCCAGCATGGCGCTGGCCTTGAGCCGGCATTCCGCCTCCTCCGCCGCCGGGTCGCTGTCATGCAGCAGGGTGGCGCCGGCGCGCACCTCGGCGATGCCGTCCCGCAGCCGGATCGTGCGCAGCGTCAGGCCGGTGTTCATGTTGCCGTCGAAAGTCATGCGGCCGATGGCGCCGCCGTACCAGCGCCGCGCCGAGCGCTCCTCCGCCTCGACATGCCGGATCGCCCAGCGCTTCGGCGCGCCGGTCACCGTCACCGCCCAGGCATGGGAGAGGAAGCCGTCCAGCGCGTCCATCTCCGGCAGCAGCCGGCCCTCGACATGGTCCACCGTGTGGATCAGCCGCGAGTACATCTCGATCTGCCGCCGGCCGATGACCTTCACCGTGCCGGGGACGCAGACGCGCGACTTGTCGTTGCGGTCCACGTCGGTGCACATGGTGAGCTCGCTCTCCTCCTTCTCGGAATTGAGCAGGGCGCGGATGTTCGCCGCGTCCTCCAGCGCGTCGGCGCCGCGCCGGATGGTGCCGCTGATCGGGCAGGTCTCGATGCGTCCCTCCTCGACGCGGACGAACATCTCCGGGCTGGCGGCGACCAGGAACTCGCCCTCGCCCAGGTTCATCAGCGCGCCATAGGGCGAGGGATTGACCCGCCGCAGCCGCTCGAAGAGCACGCTCGGCGCCTCGTCGCAGCGGGCCGAGAAGGTCTGGCCCAGCACCACCTCGAAGAGATCGCCGCGCGCGAAGGCCCGCTGCGCGCGCTCCACCATGGCGGCGTATTCCCCGGGCGCGAAGTCGCTCTCGGGCGGGGTGGCCTGCCCGCCGGGCCGGTGGGGGTCGGCCGGCGTCGCGCGCGGCAGCGCCTCGGTGGAGCCGCTATCGAGCAGGAAGTCGTAGCGGTGCAGCCGGGCGGTGCCGCGCATATGGTCCACCACCAGGATCTCGTCCGGCAGGTAGAGCACCAGGTCGCGCTGGCCGGCGTCGCGCGGCAGGCGCAGCGGCATCGGCTCGAACTGGAAGACCAGGTCATAGCCGAAGGCGCCGTAGAGGCCGAGATGCGGGTCCTCCGCGCTGCCGAAGAGATCGCGCAGCGCCCGCAGCACGGAGAAGACGGAAGGCTGGCGGGAGCGCTCCTCCTCGGCGAACTCCGCCTCCGGCTCGCGCAGGGAAAGATGCAGGCTGTCCGCCTCCCGCCGCATCGCGGCCAGCGCCGGCAGGCCGCGCAGCGCCGGGGCGATGACGCCGAGCAGCCGCCGGCCCCGCTCGTTCAGCCCGCGCAGCACCATCTCCCGCCCCCGGGCCGCGATCATCAGCGGCGGATCGGCGAAGCCCAGGTCCCAGCGGGTGTAGCGGCCGGGGAACTCGAAGGAGGAGGAGAGCAGCACGCCGCGTTGCCGGTCCAGCCGGCCGGCGAGCTCGGCCAGGACCTGCCCGACGGGAGGGCCGCCGGCCCCTTCCCTGGCGAGATCCAGGGTCTGGCGCTGGATGGTGAGACCGCCCTGGGTCTGGTAACGCGTCTGCATCGGTCGCTCCGGGCTGGGCTGCCTCGGGTCCGGTGCGCATCGGCTGTCAGGATATGAAGATGGCCGCCCGGTACCCCGAGGCGGCCATGAAAAGGTTCGAGATCACACGGCCGCCTTATGAAAGGGGCCACCACCAGCTTGCAGGTTGGATGCGCGTGATCATGCGGGGAGCGTAGCGAAGCCCCCTGTCGCCCACAAGGGGAGAAACGCCATCCCACGGCGCCTTGCCGCCACGCCGCACGAGGCCGCACACTGCCCGCGGAGATCCGGCCCATCGGCGAAGCCGCCCCGGCAGAGGGCGGCGGCCGTGGCGCCGGCGGGATGGCAAAGGCCCGGTACGACCGGCCCCTCTGAGGAGATCCGCTTCCGTGCGACGCAGACAGTTCCTGCAGGCCAGCCTGGCCCTCCCCTTGGCTGCTCCCCTGGCCATGACCGGCCTCGCCGCCCCCGCCCTGGCGCAGGCCGCCCGCCCGCTGCGCTTCGTGCCACATGCCGACCTGGCCAATTTCGACCCGATCTGGGGCACCCAGTACGTGGTGCGGAATGCCGGCATGCTGGTCTGGGACACGCTCTATGGCGTCGATTCCGCGATGCGGCCGCAGCGGCAGATGGTCGAGGCGGAGGAGGTCTCGGCCGATGGCCTGACCTGGACCTTCCGCCTGCGCCCGGGCCTCAGGTTCCACGACGGCGAGCCGGTGCTGGCGAAGGACGCCGTCGCCAGCCTCGCGCGCTGGTCGGCGCGGGACGGCATGGGGCTGATGATCCGCGCCCTCCAGCAGGAGCTGGTCGCGGTCGACGACCGCACCTTCCGCTGGGTGCTGAAGCAGCCCTACCCGAAGATGCTGCTGGCGCTCGGCAAGAACAACGCGCCCTGCGCCTTCGTCATGCCGGAGCGGATCGCGCGGACCGATCCGTTCCAGCAGATCACCGAGTATGTCGGCTCCGGCCCGATGCGCTTCCTGCGCGACGAATGGCTGCCCGGCGCCCGCGCCGTCTTCCAGCGCTTCGACGGCTACGTGCCGCGCGATGAGCCGGCCTCCTGGCTGGCCGGCGGCAAGCGCGTCGCCGTGGAACGGGTCGAATGGGTGATCATCCCGGATGCCGCGACGGCCGCCGGCGCCCTGCAGAGCGGCGAGGTGGACTGGCTGGAGACACCGCTGGCCGACCTGATCCCCGTGATGCGGCGCAACCGCAACATCGCGGTCGATATCGCCGATCCGCTCGGCAATGTCGGCGCCTTCCGCATGAACCACCTGCACCCGCCCTTCAACGACGTGCGCGCCCGCCGCGCCATCCTGATGGCGATGAGCCAGGAGGATTACATGCGGGCCATCGTCGGCAGCGACGATTCCCTCTGGAAGCCGATGGCGGGCTTCTTCGCCCCCGGCACCCCGCATTACAGCGAGGCCGGCGGCGAGATCCTGAAGCGCCGGCCGGACCTCGACGCGGCGAAGCGCCTGCTGGAGCAGAGCGGCTATGCCGGGCAGCCCGTCACCTGCATGGTCAGCCAGGACCTGGCGCCGCACAAGGCGATGGGCGACGTCACGGCCGACCTGCTGAAGCGCCTCGGCATGAGCCTCGACTTCGTCGCCACCGACTGGGGCACGGTGGTCGGGCGGCGGGCGCAGAGGACGCCGCCGGGCCAGGGCGGCTGGAACATGTTCCACACCTGGCATTCGGGCGCCGACTGCGCCTCGCCTGTGGGCTATTCGGCGATCCGGGGCAATGGCGAGAAAGCCTGGTTCGGCTGGCCCGAAAGCCCGGCCACGGAGGCGGGCATCGCCGAATGGTACGCCGCCGCCACCCCCGCCGCCGAGCAGGCCGCCATCGACAGGATCAACGCCGCCGCCGTGGAGGATGTCGTCTTCGCGCCCCTCGGGCAGTTCATGGCCTACCAGGCCTGGCGCAGCAACGTCTCCGGCATCACCAAGGGGCCGGCGCCGCTGTTCTGGGACGTGAAGAAGGGGTGAGGCCCGCACCCGGGAGGGGGCACCGCCCCTTCCCGCGGGGCGGCGCGCCGTCAGTCGGGCCGGAAATCCATCGCCACCCCGTTGATGCAGTAGCGCTGGTGCGTGGGCGGCGGCCCGTCGGGAAAGACATGCCCGAGATGGCTGCCGCAGCGGGCGCAATGCACCTCGGTGCGGATCATGCCGTGGCTGCGGTCCGTGGTGGTGCCGACGGAGCCCTCGACCGGCGCGCCGAAGCTCGGCCAGCCGGTGCCGCTCTCGAACTTGCCGCCCGAGGCGAAGAGCGGCTGGCCGCAGCCGGCGCAGAGGAAGGTGCCGGGGCGCTTCTCGTGCAGCAGGGCGCAGCTGCCGGGCCGCTCGGTGCCATGCCCCCGCATCACGCGGTACTGCTCGGGGGTCAGGCGACGGCGCCATTCCTCCTCGCTGAGGGTCACTGGATAGGTGATCTGGTCCATGCGCGGTCTCCCGTCATCCCTGCCCGGCATATTGGGCGTGGCGCGCGGCGGGGGAAGGCCTGGTGGAGGGGAAGCCCGGTGGAGGGGAAGGCCCGGTGGAATTGTCCGGTGGAATTGTCCGGTGGAGCGGCGCCTCAGCCGCCCAGCGGGGTGAGGCGCGCCGCGGCGCCGGCCTCGCGCTCCCCGGCGGGCGCGCCGAGCGCGATATCGGCCTCCTCGAGCCGGCGCCAGGCCCCCCCGCTCAGGATCTCGCTGGGCCGGAAGCGGGACTTGTAGGCCATCTTGCGGCTCTGCGGCACCCAGTAGCCGAGATAGACATAGGGCAGGCCCAGCTCCACCGCGCGGCCCACCAGCCAGAGCACGACGAAGGTGCCGAAGGAGCGCTTCTCCAGCTCCGGCTCGTAGAAGGAATAGACCGCGGAGAGGCCGTCGCTGAGCCAGTCGGTCAGGCAGCAGGCGAGCAGCGCGCCGCTGGTGTCGCGGAACTCGACCACGCCGCTCGAGATCGGCGTGTCCTCGACCATGGCGCGGTAGTCGTAGAAGCCCATCGCCGCCATGTCGCCATCCTGGTGGCGCGCCCGCTGATAGCGCTGGAACAGGGCGAACTGCTCCGCCGTGGCCCGGGCCGGGGTGGAGCGGCCCTCCAGCCCCTCATTGGCGCGCAGCACCCGGCGCTGGGTCCTGTCGGGCGCGAAGGCGGCAGCGTCGATGCGGATCGGGATGCAGGCCTGGCAGCCGTGGCAGACCGGCGAATAGGCGATGTTGTGGCTGCGGCGGAAGCCGGCGCGGGAGAGGCGGTCGTGCAGGGGCTCCGCGTCCGGGCCGGTCAGCTCGGTCACGATCTTCCGCTCCATCCGCCCGGCCAGGTAAGGGCAGGGCAGCGGCGCGGTCGTATAGAAGAACTGCGGTCGGCGGGCGGAGCGGTGGAGCATGTTTCCGGCAGTTTCCCCGGCCCCGACGCCGGACGCAACGACAGATACGCCTCATTCCCCAGGAACCAGGGAAAGCCTGCCCCCCGACTGGCGCGGGGCGGTCCCCAGTGGCAGCAGCGGCCGCCCCTCCGCCCCGCCGCCCCCCGCCCAGAGCGGCGCCTGATCGGCCCAGTGCGGCGAGAGCGGATGGCCCGACTGACCGGTGGCGATGACGGCCATGGCCCCCTCCGGGTCGCCGAGGTCGAAGACGGCGCGCAGCCCGGCCCCCTGCACATGGGCGAAGTCGCCGCGCATGCCGCCGCGACTGATGGTGTGGTCGTCGCCGGCGGTGGGCAGGACGATGCCGCTCCAGGGGCCCAGCACAGGCAGGAAGCGCAGCAGGGGATGCTCCAGCCGGGCCTGGTGCGCCGCGCCCCAGCGCCAGGCGGCGGGCTCGGGGCCGAAGCGGCGGGCGAGATCCGCCACCGCCTCGCGCAGGGCCGTGGCGGCCAGCGCGGCGCAGGCGCCGCCCTCGGCGAAGGGCGGCGCGGCCTCGGTGGCCCCCGCCCCGGCCCCGGCTCCGGCCTTCGCCGGGCGGCACCAATGCGCCCCGCGCCCGTCCGGATGCAGCACGAAGCGCAGGAACTCCGCCGTCGGCGGCCAGCCGCCCTCGGGCACGCCGCCATGCGCCAGCGCCAGCCGCGCCGCCCGTGGCCACCAGGCGTTGAAGATCAGCGGCTGCGGCCGGTCCGGCGCCATCTCCCCCTCCCAGCCCAGCAGCAGGTCGCGCGCCGCCCCGGCCGGTCCCTCGGGGCGCGGCAGGGCCCGCAGCAGCGGCAGCATCTCGCGGGCGAAGAGGCTGACCGCGTCCCGCTGCATCACCGCCAGGTCGCCGGGCGCGTGGCGCTCGCGCTGCGCCAGCAGCTCGCCGATGCGGCGGAAGCGCCAGTCGCCATACCAGTCGCGGCCGAGATAGGGCCCGGCGCCCTCGGGCTGGATGCGGTTGTTGGCATTGGCCAGCGCGCCCCCGGGCGGGTTCTCGCGATGCGGCAGGTCGTCGAAGGGGACGAAGCCCAGCCAGTCATGGCTGCCGTCCCAGCCCGGCGCCGGCAGGCCGCCATCGCCGGCGCGGCGGACCGGCGTCCGGCCCGTCAGGTAGAGGGCGATCCCCTCCCGCGCCGAGGCCACCATCAGGTTCTGCGGCGGCGAGGAGATCAGCGCCGCCGCCGCCCGTGCCGCCGCGAGCGAGGTGGCCCGGTTCAGCGCCAGCAGGCCATCCGCCGCGCGGTCCTGCGGCGCCAGATTGGCCATGCTGACGGCGAGCACCGTCCCCGCCTCCGCCCCCTCGCCCCCCGCGCCATCCAGGTCGCTCACCACGGGCCCGTGCCGGGTCTCGCGCACCCGCAGCACCTCTGGCTCCCGGCCGCGGACGCGGATCACCTCCTCGCGGATCGTGAAGGGCCGCGGCCCTTCCGGCGTCTCGTAGCCCGCCGGCCCGGCCAGGCGCTCGACGAACAGGTCCTGGGTGTCGGAATGGGTGGTGGTGAAGCCCCAGGCCAGGGCCTCGTTGCGGCCGATCGGCATCAGCGGGATGCCGGGCGCGGTGGCGCCGGCGCGGAAGCGGCCACCGGGCAGCTCGATCCGCGCCAGATACCACAGGATCGGTGCCTGGAAGCCGAGATGCGGGTCGGAGGCGAGCAGCGGCGCCCCCGTCACCGAGCGGGCGGCGGAGAGCGCCCAGGCGTTCGAGGCCGTGGAGGGCAGCGGGGCGTCGAGCGGGAAGCGCGGCAGGGCGGCGGCCAGGCGCGCGAGGCGCGCCGCCGGCGGCAGGTCCCGCGCCAGGCCGGCGAGATCGGCGCGGCCGGGGCTTTCATCCGCCGGCCAGAGCTCGGCCAGCCGCTCCGGCGGCAGCAGCGCCGCCAGCCGCGCCCGGTCCAGCTCGGTGCGCCAGTTGTTCGACAGCCACAGGCCCATGGTCTTGGCCCAGAGCAGCGAATCCGCCGGCCGCCAGGGCTCGGGCGCGCCGAGCGGCAGGAATTCCGGCGCCGCCAGCCGGCCGCGCTCGCCGATCCAGGCATTCACCCCCTCGGCATAGGCCTCCAGCATGTCGCGCCCCTCGGGCGAGAGCGCCAGGACATCCGCCTCGGCGCGCTGGCGCAGGCCGAGGGTGCGGCTGAAGCGATCGGCGCGCAGCGCGGCCGGGCCGGCGATCTCGGAGAGCCGGCCGGCGGCGCTGCGCCGCATCAGCTCCATCTGGAACATCCGGTCACGCGCATGCAGCCAGCCCAGCGCCAGGGCGGCGTCACGCTCGCTCGCGGCGGTGATGCGCGGGATGCCGTGCGAATCCTCGACCACCTCCACCGGCGCCGCCAGCCCGGCCAGGACCAGGCGCCCCTGGCGCGGCGGCAGGCTGGCCCAGAGCAGCCCCGCCACCGCCGCCCCGGCCAGGACCAGCACGGCTGATCCGGCCCAGAGGCCCCGCCGGAGGATCAGGCGCAGCGGGCGGCGCCGCGAGGGGGCCTGGCGGCCGGCATCTCTTCGCATGGCTTCCGATGTAGGGCAGAACCGGCGGCGCCACAGCCGGGGCCGTGCAATTTCATCGGGGACCCCAAAGGGGGAACACAGGAGCGCCGCCATGCCCGAGGAGACCCGCAGCGCCGCGGAGGCGCGCGGCCGCGAGGCCGAGGCCCGTGTCGCCGCCCGGCTGGAGGCGGAGGGCTGGCGGGTGCTGGCGCGCCGCCAGCGCGCCGGGCGCGGCGGTCCGGCCGGCGAGATCGACCTGATCGCCGAGCGCGAGGGGCTGCTGGCCTTCATCGAGGTGAAGCGGCGTGCCCGGCTTTCGGAGGCGGCGCTGACCCTCGCCCCGGCGCAGCAGGCCCGGCTGCTGGCGGGGGCGGAGGCCTGGCTGGCGGCGCATCCCGGCCACGGCGCGGCGGGAGTGCGCTTCGACCTCGTGCTGGTGGATGCGGCCGGACGGATGCGGCGGATCGCCGATGCGTTCCGGCTGGAGTGAGGCGGCCGGCTACCCGCCGCCGCCGTCGATGGTCAGGATGGTGCCGGTCGTGTAGCCCGAGCAGGGGCTGGCCAGGAAGGCGACGGCCTGGCCGATCTCCTCCGGCTTCGCCGCCCGGCCGAAGGGCATGGCGGCCTGGAACTCGCGCCAGCGCTCCGCGTCGCCCAGCTCGGTCTGCGCCCGGTGCCGGGCCAGCATCTCCTGCCGCTCGGTCGCCACCGGGCCGGGATTGATGCCGACCACGCGCATCCCGTCCTTCGGTGCCGCCTTGCCGAGCGCGCGGGTGAAGGCCATCAGCGCCGCATTGCCCGTGGCTCCGGCGATATAGCCCGGCGGGAAGCGCTCGCCGGCGGCGCCGATGACATTGACGACCACCCCGCCCCCGCGCGCCGCCATCGCCGGATAGAGCGCCCGCGTCAGGGTGATGAAGCCGAACACCTTGAGGTCCCAGGCGCCGCGCCAGGTGGCGTCGTCCACCGCCTGCAGCGTGCCCGGCGGGATGGCGCCGGCATTGTTCACCAGGATATCGACCGGCCCGGCGGCCTCGGCGATCCGCCGCGCCTCGGGCTCCCGCGAGAGGTCGGCGGGCGTCACCGTCACCGCCACCTGGTGACGGGCGCGGATCGCCGTGGCGGCCGCCTCCAGCGCGGCGGCGTCCCGCGCCACCAGATGCAGGTCGCAGCCCTCCGCCGCCAGCACCTCGGCCGTCGCCCGGCCGATGCCGCGCGACCCGCCCGTGATCAGGGCGCGTCGGCCCCGCAGCCCGAGATCCATCCTGTGTTCCCCTCCTGGATTCGTTCCGCTCACCCGGCCTCCCGCCGCAGGGCGAGCCGGAAGGCAGCCTGCCCGATCAGCGCGGCGGCGGCCAGCACCACGGCGGCGGCCAGCGCCGGGTCGCCGCCGATGCCGGCCAGGGCGGCGCACAGCGCGCCCACCGCCATCTGGCTGAAGCCATAGAGGCCGGCGGCCGAGCCGATCACCTTCGGGTTGACGCTGACCGCCTTGGTCAGGGCCAGCGGGCTGGCCAGGCCGACGCCGATGGCGAAGATCAGCGGCCCGCCCACGGCGATGGCGAGGTTCAGCCGGTCCAGCAGCACGGCGCCGAGGAAGAGCAGCGCGCCGCCGACGCCGATCAGGCTGCCGAGGCGCAGCAGCCGCGCCAGCCCGACCGGCGCCACCAGCCGGTTGGCCAGGATATTGCCGAGCGCCGTGCCGGCCACCAGCACCACATAGACCAGGCCGACCTCATGCACCGGCCGGCCGAGCTGCTGCACCAGGATGAAGGGCATGGCCGCCAGATAGGCATACCAGCTCGTGGTGGCGCAGCCCCCGCCGATGGCGAAGCCCAGGAAGGCCGGCGAGCCGATGAGCTGCCGGTAGTCCCGAGCCAGGGCGGCGACCCCCCTGCCCCTCACCTGCCGCCCCGTCTCCGGCAGGCGCCACCAGGCGAGGCCGGTGGTCAGGGCGCCGACGACGCAGAGCGTGACGAAGATGCTGCGCCAGCCGAGGGTCTCGGACAGCGCCGTGCCGAGCAGCGGCGCGATGCCTGGCCCCACCGAGACGGCCAGGTTGAGCATGGCGAGCCGCGAGGCGGCCTCGCGCGGCTCCGCGGTGTCGCGGACCATGGCGCGGCCGAGCGCCAGCCCGGCGCAGCCGCCCAGCGCCTGCAGCAACCGGGCGCCGATCAGGAAGCGCACCTCCGGCGCCAGGGCGGCGGCCAGCCCGGCCAGACTGTAGAGCGCGAGCCCGGCCAGCAGCACCGGCCGGCGCCCCAGCGCGTCCGAGACCGGGCCATAGGCGAGCTGCCCCAGTGCCAGCCCCAGGATGTAGAGGCTGATGGTCAGCTGCATGGCGCCGGTGCTGACGCCGAACTCCGCCGCCGCCTGCGGCAGGGCCGGGACGAAGATATGGATACCGACGGTGCCGGAGGTGGTGATCAGCACCAGGAGCCAGAGCGGGGGGCGGGGCGGCGCGGCGGACACGGCGCCAGCCTCGCCCTCGATGCGAGCGCGGCGCGGGGAGGAGTCGGACATCCGGCCAGCTTTCCGCAAAAGCCGTGGCGGCGGCAGGGCCTATCTGCCGCCATCCGGCGCCCCCCGGACCGGGCCTGACCACGGGCGGGGCAGCCGGGCAGGCCGGGCGCCCAGGCTCCAGGCAGATCCGGCCCGATCAGGCCGGGCCGGCCAGCCCCTAGGTCATCCCCTGGCGGATCGCCTCGTGCAGCACGCCGGCGCTGTGCGTCAGCGCCGCCGTCTCGGCCTCGTCGAGCGGCGGCAGCAGCGGGCGCGAGGCGCCGCGCGCGCCCAGCACATGCGGCAGGGAGATGCAGGTCTCGGGCACGCCCAGCACCTCGTCCATGAAGGTGGAGACGCTGAACAGCACATGCTCATCGGCGACGATGGCGCGGGTGAGCCGGGCGATGCAGCCGCCGATGCCGAAATTGGAGACGCCCTTGCCTTCCTTGATCCGATAGGCCGAGGTGCGAACCTCCTGCGAGATGACCTGCCGCAGGGGCGGCGGGATCGGCTGGCCGAGGGTTTCGGCGAAGCGTTCGAGCGGCATGCCGCCGGCATGCGCGCCGCTCCAGTGCAGCACCTCGGAATCGCCGTGCTCGCCGAGGACATTGGCATGCACCGAGCCGGGCGAGACGCCGAGATGCTGCGCCAGCCGGTCACGGAAGCGGGCGGAATCCAGCGCGCAGCCGGTGCCGATGGCCCGCCCTGGCGGCACGCCGAAGCGCCGGACCGCGATGGCCGGCATGACATCGACCGGGTTGGTGGCGAAGAGCAGCACCGTCTCCGGCGCCACCTTCAGCACCCGCTCGATGATGGCGGCGACGACGCGGACATTGGCCGCCATCAGATCGAGCCGCGTCTGCCCCGGCTTCAGGCTGGTGCCGGCGGTGATGACCACCACGTCGGCGCCCGCCAGATCGGCGTAGTCGCCGGCGCGGATATGGCCGCTGCCGCCGAAGGCCGCGGCATGGGCGATGTCCTGGGCCTCGGATTGCGCCCGCGCGCGGTCGAGGTCGACCAGCACGATCTCGCCCACGCCCGGCGTCAGCGCCAGGAGATAGCCCGCCGCCGCGCCGACCAGCCCGGCGCCGATGATGCCCACCTTGCCGTTCATGTCACAGCGCTCCCATCCAGGGCCAGATCGTCGCCGAGAACAGCGCGATCAAGGCCACGCCCGCCGCCGTCATCACCAGACCGACCTTGGCGAACTGCGTCGTGCTGAAGGCGCCGGTGCCGTAGCAGAGCATGTTCTGCGGCGCGTTGGTCGGCAGGATGAAGCCGAAGGACACCACCCAGCTCTGGATCAGCACGATGCCGAAGATGGTGTGCTGCGGGAGGGGCAGGGTCTGCGCGAAGGCGATCATGATCGGGATCAGCGTGCTGGCGAGGCCGGTGGCCGAGGCGAAGCCGAGATGCAGGATGATGCTGAACAGCGACAGCGCGACGATCACCATGACCACCGACATGCCGGCCAGGCCGAGCTGCCCCAGGGTGACGCCGGCCAGCCAGGCGGCGGCGCCGCTGCGCGAGAGCAGGATGCCGAGCGAGATGCCGGCGGCGAAGAGCACCACCGTCCCCCAGGGCACCTGCTTCTCCGCCTGGGCCCAGTTCATCACGCCGATGCGCGGCATCAGCAGCAGGGCGATGCCGAGCTGGGTCGTCGTCGTGGTGTCGAGCGGGTGCAGCCAGCCCTCGGTGGACCAGAGGATCAGCAGCATCACGGCGACCAGCATCAGCCGCCGCTCGGCCGGCGTCACCGGGCCGAGGCCGGCGAGCTCCTCCTGCAGGCGGCGATTGGCCTCGCCGGCTTCCGGCACATGCGGGCGCAGCAGGAACAGGGCGGTGAAGAAGAGCACCGCGCACATGCTCAGGGTGAAGGGCAGCGCGGTGATGAACCAGCCGCCCCAGGTCACGGTCTCACCGAAGGCGCCCTGCATGAAGCTCAGGCTGATCAGGTTCTGCGCCGCGCCGGTCTTGATGCCCATATTGAAGACCGAGCAGACCTGCGCCGTGACGATCATCAGCGTGGCGCCGAGGCTGCTGGTGACCGGCAGGCCGAGGGCGGTGACGATGCCGACCATGATCGGGATCACCGCGCCGACCCGCGCCGTGGCCGAGGGGATGAAGAGCGCCAGCACGAAGCCGACCAGCATGGCGCCGATCAGCAGCCGCGCGGGCGAGATGCCGACCTTGCTCATGACCAGGAGCGCCACGCGGCGGTCCAGCCCGGTGATCTTCAGCGCGACGGCCAGGAAGAGCGCGCCCGCCACCAGCAGCACGGCGGAGGAGGAAAAGCCCGTCAGCATCACCGCCAGGGCGGAGGAGGAGGTCATGGGCTCGCCCCCCGGGGTGAGCGACTTGCCCATCAGCCCCAGCACGGCCATGCCGGTCAGCACGATGGCACTGGCGGCCGGAGAGACGCATTCGGTGACCCAGAGGATGATCACCAGCGCCAGCAGCCCGAGCGCGACCTGGCCAGCCGGGTTGAGGCCGGCCGGCGTCGGCAGCATCAGCACGGCGCCATAGACCAGGAGGGCCAGGGCCAGGAAGGCGAGCTTGCGGTTGGAGGTCGGTTCGGCGGGCGAAGACAGAAGCATGGATCTTCCCTCATCGGGTGGCGTCATCCCGGCTTAGACGCAACACCGCGATGACACCCGTTACATTGCCGCGATGCTGCGCTGCCCGCCTTGCTCCAGATCAATCCTCGGGAAGATGGGCGAAGGGGGGCGGCGGCCTGGACGGGGGTGTCCGGGCCGCCGCGGAATGCCTCCGGGGGCGGAGACATGCCGAAGTGAAGTCTGGGGGTCCTCGGCTGCCGGGAAGCGTAAGCGAAGCGGCCGGGCAGAAAAGCCCTCGGCCACCCCCCTCCTGTCTTCATGGACACACTGTTGCTCTGATGTCACAGAAACTCACCTGAGAGATGAATGGCCATTGCGCCGGAGCTACCGGGCGGGGCATCCGGCGCGGCACCACCCGCTGTTCCGCCGGGTCGTCCTCCTGCGGGAGAGGCCGGGATACGGCGCCGGCGCGCCGCCGCCGAGTCCCGGCGAGGCGGCGCGCAGGAGCGACGGGCCAAGGACATCGGCGTGTGGCCTGACAAGGCGGGAGAGTGGATCGACCGCCTGGTCAGTCCCGAAGGACTGGAACCCGCTCAGTCGCGAAGATGGCAGGGCAGGCTCCGGGCGGGGCGCAGGGCGGCGCGGGAGGCAAGGTCCCGGCGGTCCCGGCCGAGGCGGAAAAGGCCCCGACCGTATCTGACCAGCCCATAGCCACCGAGGCCGATCCCAAGGAGACTAGCGCCCCAGATCACGGCGGCGAGGATATCCTGCGGTCCCATCGACCATGCCGTCCCCGTCCAGCTTCGGCGAAGTATGGCCGCTGGCGAGGACGAATTCCAGCCTGACGACATAGGCAAGCGACATCACCGCCGTCGCCGCCAGGGCGGCGCCATAGGCGTGGAACAGGCTCGGCTCCAGCACCCGGGCCAGGGTCGGCGGGTCCGACATGGCGACCAGCCCCAGCGCCGCCGCATGGCCGCAGAGAAAGAACAGCAGCATCGCGCAGAGCCAGCGGTTGAGCCCGCCGGCGCATTGCCAGGCACGCTCCGGCGCGCAGGCCCGGAACACCAGGTCCGAGACCGGCCAGAAGGCCAGGGTCAGGCCCAGGGCCGAGGCCTGCAACCCATAGCGCACCAGCAGGTCCCCGAGCTCCGCGGACGGCACGGGCATTCGGTAATGGTCCCGGAACATCACCGTCAGCGTCCCCAGAAGGCCGAAGGCCTGGGCCAGCGTCCAGCGCGCCAGGTTCTCCATCGCCACCTCCTCGCCGACAGCATCTGCCATGCCTGCGCCGGCCCGGCAATGTTCTTGTTATGTTCCTATCATCAACCTCTGCGGAACGCAGCTGAAACCTTTCATGGCGTTGAAAATCCTCGGTTCTCCGGCGGCGGACTCTGCGGAGGACCGGAAACCGGAGTTATCCCCAGTTTGCGTGGACAGCCCTGTGGGCAAGTCGAGGGATAATCGGTTCGGCCCGGTGGACAGCCGCCCCGCGCGCCTCAGCAGAACAGCATCTCCAGCAGGCTCAACACACCCCCGACGGCGAGGAACAGGGAGCCCAGCATGATCAGCAGAAGGCCCACGACATATTTCAGCGTCTCCACCCCGAGAGCGATCAGCCACCAGCCGAAGGCCAGCGCCTGCCGTCCCTGCTGGCAGCGGGGCCGTTCCGGCTCCTGACGCGGGGCGGCGGTGAACGGACCGGACCATGACGGACAGGACCCCGCAACGACCGTGAGAATCCGGCCCTGCGGCCGCATCGCGCTGTCCGACCAGGCAGGAGACGGGTTCAGGAGGCCGATCACGAGGAAAGGGGACAGGAGATATCGCAACACGGCAGAATACAATTCCAGGTTGAGTTCCGCTTTTTCACTCGCCTTTTAACCAGAAGTTATGCATAGTCCTGCAAGCCATTGTTCCGGATGTCGATCCCATGGATCCGATTCCTGACCCCGCCAATTCGAACCGGAAGCCGCCGGAGACCATGGCGGCCGACGCCGAGCCCCGGACCGTGGCTTTCGCGAGCTACATGAACAACTGGCTCCGGCGGCCCGTCGAGGATGCTCCGACCAAGTCCGAGAAATAGGCAGGGCCTTGCCACGAAGGCAAAGCCGCCAGCGACCCGGACGGGCCACGTCGAAACGCCAAAAGGCCCGTCGGGGACGGGCCTGGATCACATGCCGGACTATCGACTTCTCACGGGGTGGCCGGATCGCGGTCCGGTGGAATGGTGGGCGCACTAGGGCTCGAACCTAGGACCCGCTGATTAAGAGTCAGCTGCTCTACCAACTGAGCTATGCGCCCCACCCGGATCTCGGCGGTGATGGCCGCCGTTCCGTGGGGGCGGCTTTTACCGCATCCGCCCGGCTTGGCAACCCCCTAATCGCCGCCCGCGCCAAATTCCGTGTCCCGATGCACATGGACGGAGGCCAGCAGGCCGAAGCCCACCATGCTGGTCAGCATGGCCGAGCCGCCATGGCTGATCAGCGGCAGCGGAACACCGCCCACCGGAATGCTGCCGGTAACCATGGCGATGTTCACGAAGACATAGAGGAAGTAGTTCACCCCGAGCCCCAGGGCGACCAGCCGCCCGTACTGGCTGCGGCAGCGCAGCGCCGTCAGCAGCGCGAAGATCACCACCAGCGCCAGCAGGGCCAGCACGGCCAGCGAGCCGACCAGGCCGAACTCCTCGGCCCACATCGTGAAGATGAAGTCGGTCTGCTTCTCCGGCAGGAAGTTCAGGTGCCCCTGCGTCCCCTGCAGGAAGCCCTTGCCCCAGAGCCCGCCCGAGCCCAGCGCGATCTTCGACTGGATGATGTTGTAGCCGGATCCGAGCGGATCGCTCTCCGGATCGAGGAAGACCAGGATGCGGGCCTTCTGGTAGTCGCGCAGGCGCTCATAGGCCAGGGGCGCGATGGCCAGGGCCGCGCCGCCCACCAGGGCGAACTTCCACCACCGCACCCCGGCCGCCCAGAACACGGCGCCGCCGACCATCAGCGTGATCAGGCCGGTGCCCAGGTTGGGCTGCTTCAGGATCAGCCCGACCGGCAGCAGCACGGCCAGCAGCGGCGGGACGAGGAACAGCGGCTGCCCGATCCGCTCCTCGCCGGCGCGGTGGAACCACGCCGCCAGGGCCAGGACCAGCAGGATCTTCATCAACTCGGAAGGCTGCAGCTGGAAGGGACCCAGCTCGATCCAGCGCTGCGCCCCCTTCCCCACCTGGCCGTGCAGCGCGACGAGGACCAGCAGCCCCACGCCCAGCGCATAGCCTGCCCAGGACAGCCGCGCGACCAGCCGCAGATCGGTCATGGCCAGGCCCAGCATCAGCACCAGGCCGAAGCCGAAGCGCAGGGCATGGCGGCCGGCATAAGGCTCGGGCGAGCCGCCGCCGGCGGAATAGAGCGCGACATAGCCGACAGCGGCGATGGCGCAGAGCAGCAGCACGAAGCCCCAGGGGATCAGCCAGAACTTCTCCAGCAGGCCGGGGCCGCGGTTGCGCGTCAGCAGGCGGCGCTCGAAGACCGTCACGGCCGGCCTCCCGCCGGCGGTGCCTCGGCCAGCCGCCCCGCCTCCGCGGCGCCTCCGGCCTGCGGCGCGGCGGGCGGCCGCAGCCGGGTCATCACCTCCACCATCACCTCCCGCGCCAGCGGCGCCGCCGCGCCCGAGCCGCTGGTGCCGTGCTCGACCACCACCGAGATGGCGTAGCGCGGATCGTCATAGGGCGCGAAGGCCACGAAGAGGGCGTGCGGCCGCCATTCGCGCGGCTGGCTCTCGACCCGGAAGCCCCGCTCCCGCTGCTCCCGGCTGACGCGCCGCACCTGGGTGGTGCCGGTCTTGCCGGCCAGCGCGCCGAGGCCCGGCGGCAGCTGCGCCACCCGCGCGGTGCCCCCGGCCTCGTTCACCACCGCCCACATCGCCTCCCGGACCAGCTTCAGGTCACGCTCGGCCAGGCCGAGGGAGGGCCAGTCCTCCGCCCGGGCGCCCATGACCGGCCGGCCGCCGATGGCCTGGGTCAGGTGCGGCTGCACCGCCCGCCCGCTGGCCAGCCGCGCCGCCATGGTGGCGAGCGAGAGCGGGGTGAGCTGATAGAAGCCCTGGCCGATGCCATGCACCACCGTGTCGCCCAGGTTCCAGGGCTTGCCCTGCCGGGTGCGCCATTCCCGCGTCGGCACGAAGCCGGGGCGGGTTCCGGGCAGTTCGATCTCCAGCTCGACGCCGAGGCCCAGCCGCTTCGCCATGGCGGCGATGCGGTCGATGCCGAGCCGCCGCGCCACCTCGTAGAAGTAGACGTCGCAGGATTGCTTCAGCGCCCCGCGCAGGTCCAGCGCGCCGTGGCCGCGCCGGTTCCAGCAGTGGAAGCGGCTGTCGCCCAGGTCGTAATGCCCCGGGCAGGTCAGGCGGTCGGCGGGCGTGATGACCCTGGCCTCCAGCGCCGCCAGGCCGACCACCATCTTGAAGGTGGAGCCGGGCGCGTAGAGGCCATTGGTGGTCTTGTTGATCAGCGGCGTGGCGCGGCTGCGCGTCCATTCCCGCCATTGCGCCGCCGAAATGCCGGAGCTGAACAGGTTGGGATCGAAGCCCGGCTGGCTGGCCATGGCCAGCACCTCGCCGTTCCGCGCATCCATCACGACGACGCTGGTGCCCTCCTCGATGCGGTCGCGCACCGCCTTCTGCAGCCCGGCATCGACCGAGATCCGCACCTCCCGCCCCGCCACGCCCTCCCGCCGGTCCAGCTCGCGGATGACGCGGCCCACCGCGTTCACCTCCATCTGCACCGTGCCGGCGCGGCCCCGCAGCACGCGCTCGTGATGCCGCTCGATGCCGGCGCGGCCGACGCGGATGCCGGGCAGGCTGAGCAGCGGGTCGCCATCCATGTCGGCTTCCGCCGGAGGGGCGACATAGCCCACGACATGCGCCAGATGCTCGGCCAGCGGATAGGTCCGCGTGGTGCCGACATCGACGCTGATGCCGGGAAGGTCGGGGGCATTGGCCTCGATGCGAGCCATCTCCTCCCAGCTCAGGAACTCCTGCACCACCACCGGCACGAAGCGGCGGCGGCGGCGGATGTCGCGCTCGATCCGCGCCACCTCGCCCTCGGCCAGGGGCAGCAGCCGGCCAAGGGTCGCGAGCGTGGCGCCGACATCCTCCGCCTGCTCGGCGGTCAGCAGCACGCGCCAGTTCAGCGTGTTGGCGGCGACCACGCGGCCGGCGCGGTCCAGGATGCGGCCGCGCGGCGGTGCCAGCAGCCGGGTGGAGATGCGGTTCTCCTCGGCCAGGGTGGCATAGCGCTCGCCCTCCTCCAGCTGCAGCTTCTGCAGCCGGTAGCCCAGGAAGCCGAGCAGGCCGAGCTGCCCGGCGCCGAGCAGCAGGGCGCGGCGGGTGAAGAGGGCGCGACGCCGCTCCTCCTCGCGCCGGCTCACCCGGCCGTCTCCTCGGCCCGGCGCATCGCCCGGTGCAGCGCGGTGAGTGGCGCCGCAAGGGCGGGATAGAGGCCGAGGCTGAGGGCGCCCTGCACCAGCGCCGGAACCGGCGAGGGCAGCCGCCAGCCCAGCAGCGCCGTGAGCAGCCAGCCGAGCCCCGCCGCGGCCAGGGCGAAGCCCGAGAAGGCCAGCCAGACCAGCGCGAAGGGCTGCCGGGCCAGCAGGCGGCGCAGGCGCAGCACCGTGCCATGGGTGAGCAGCAGGGTCAGCACGCCGATGCCGAGCGGCGCGAAGCCCAGCAGGTCCTGCAGCAGGCCCAGGGCGAAGCAGGCGGGCGGCGGCATGACGGCGGGGCGGAACAGGGACCAGAAGAAGACGCAGCCGAGCGCCACGGCCGGCACCGCCGAGGGCAGGCCGGTGGGCGCGGAGAGCAGCACCATCAGCAGGGCCGTGCCGGCCGCCGGGCAGGCGGCGCGCGCCAGGGCATCGAGCCGCGTCAGCAGCCCCGGGGGCGATTGCCGGCCGCCGCTCAGCACCATGCCCGCCCGCCCCGGCTCAAGGGCGGCCGCGCGCTTCGGGCCGGGCAACCGCCTCGGGCGGCAGGATGCCGGACAGCCCGAAATCGAAGATCCGCAGCAGGTCCAGCCGCTCCAGACGGGCGAACAGCTCCACCTCGGGCGCCCCGCCCTCCGGCCAGCGGACCACGCCCACCGGCAGGCCGGCGGGAAAGATGCCGGCCTCGGCGCTGGTCACCACCCGCTCGCCCTCGCGCGGGGGGCTGCCCTCCGGCCAGTGCTGCAGGCGCGGCCGGGCGCCGTTGGTGCCGGCCAGGATGGCGCGGGACCGGCTGTCCTCCAGCGCCACGGGGAGGCGGCTGTTCATGTCGGTGAGCAGCAGGACGCGGGCCGACCGGCTGCCGACCTCGGTGACGCGCCCGGCGAGCCCGTTCTCGTCCAGCGCCACCTGCCCCTTGCGCAGCGTGACGCCCGGCGGCGTGGCCAGCAGCACCGCCCGGGCGTAGGTGCCACCGGCATCGGCGACGACACGGGCGGTCTGGAAGGCCGCGGGCGGATCGGGGATGAAGCGGAGCTGGCGGCGCAGCAGGGCGTTCTCGGTCTCCAGCGCCAGGGCGGCGGCCTGCCAGCGGTGCAGCCGCCCGTTCTCCTCCCGCAGGCGCCGGTTCTCGGCCTGGATCTCGGAAATCTGGCGCAGCTCCTGCAGGGCGCCGCGCACCGCCCCGGCCGGCCGGGTCAGCAGGACGTAGAAGGGGGTGAGGGCGTCGGCCAGGGCCATGCGCCCGCGCTCGACCAGCGCCGGATCGGCCTTGCCGAGCAGCACCAGGCCCAGCGCCACCGCCAGGAGCATCGGCAGGAACAGGCGGGACAGGGCCTGGCGCAGCGGTATGCTGAGACGGATCAAGCAGCCTCCAGAAACCCGCCTTGGGCGGGCCCGGCGCCTTTATACCTCAGTACATGGTGGAGAGGACGTGGCGCAGTCGCTTCATCTCATCGAGCGCCCGTCCTGTGCCCAGCGCGACACAGGCCAGCGGGTCCTCCGCCACCGACACCGGCAGGCCGGTCGATTCGCGCAGCACCTGGTCCAGCCGCTGCAGCAGCGCGCCGCCGCCGGTCAGCACGATGCCCTTGTCCACGATGTCGGCGGCGAGCTCCGGCGGCGTGTTCTCGAGCGCCACCTTCACCGCCTCGACGATCTGCGTCACCGGCTCGGCAATGGCCTCGGCGATCTGGCGCTGGCTGACGACGATCTCGCGCGGCACGCCGTTCATCAGGTCGCGGCCCCTGACCTCGGTCACCGGCCCCTCGCCGCCATAGTCCGGGTAGGCGGCGGCGCCGATCTCCAGCTTGATCCGCTCCGCCGTGCTCTCGCCGATCAGCAGGTTGAAGTGGCGGCGGATGTGGGAAATGATCGCCTCGTCCAGCTTGTCGCCGCCGACGCGCACGCTGCGGGCATAGACGATGCCGCCCAGCGAGATCACCGCCACCTCGGTCGTGCCGCCGCCGATGTCCACGATCATCGAGCCGGAGGGCTCGGTCACCGGCAGGCCGGCGCCGATCGCGGCGGCCATCGGCTCCTCGATCAGCAGCACCTTGCGCGCCCCGGCCGATTCGGCGCTCTCCTGGATGGCGCGGCGCTCGACGGTGGTGGAGCCGGAGGGCACGCAGACGATGATCAGCGGCGAGGCGAAGCCCCGGCGGTTGTGCACCTTGCGGATGAAGTGCTTGATCATCTCCTCCGCCACCTCGAAATCGGCGATGACGCCGTCGCGCAGCGGCCGGATGGCGGCGATGTTCCCGGGTGTGCGGCCCAGCATCATCTTCGCCTCCTCGCCCACCGCCAGCACCTGCTTGCGGCCCCGGATCTCGGCGATGGCGACGACGGAGGGCTCGTTCAGCACGATGCCCCGCCCCTTCACGTAGACCAGCGTGTTCGCGGTGCCGAGATCGATGGCCATGTCGGCCGAGAGGAAGCCGAACAAGCGGGAGAGCATGCAGCGCACCTTCCTGGTATCAGCCGCCCCCGCGCCGGGCCGGGGCGCCGGCGAAAGGGCGCAGAGGCTTACCCTTCGGCACCGCCGGCCTCAAGCCGCAATCGTGAGCCATGCCGTGCCAAGAATGACACCCCCGCAACCTTCAACCCAGGAGCGCGTTTCACAGCGGCAAGTTCCTGCAGACAAAGGAAGCACAGCCCATGCGGAAAATCCCCCTCCTGCTCCTGGCCATGGCGGGCCTGGGCCTCTCGGCCTGCGGCTACAGCACCGGCGACCGCGCCGCCTCCGGTGGCCTGCTGGGTGCCGGCACGGGTGCCGCCATCGGCTCCCTCTCCGGCAATGCCGGCACGGGGGCGCTGATCGGCGGTGGCGTCGGTGCCCTGGGCGGCGCCGTCACCAGCTCGGACCAGGTCAACCTGGGCCGCCCGGCCTGGCGCTGAGGCCGCGCCCGGCCACCAGGGACGGAAAAGGCCGGGGAGGGCAGCTTCCCCGGCCTTTTCCCGTTCCGGCGCGCCGGATCAGGCGCTGCGCATGATCTCCGGCGGCGCGGTGCGGGCGCGCTTGGCCAGAAGCTTGTTGAGGGCGTGCACATAGGCCCGGGCCGAGGCGATGATGGTGTCGGTATCCGCCCCCTGCCCGTCCACGAGTTTGCCGTCCTCCTCCAGCCGCACGGTGACGCGGGCCTGGGCATCGGTGCCGCCGGTGACGGACTGCACGGCGTAGAGCTTCAGCTCGGCGCGGTGCGGCACCACCTGCTGCAGGGCGTTGAAGGTGGCGTCCACGGCGCCGTCGCCGCCGGCCACGCCGTCGCACTGCTCGCCATCCACCTCCAGCGCGACGCTCGCCGTCGGCCGCGTGCCGATGCCGGTGGCGACGGTGAGCGCCACCAGCTTCACCCGGTCCTTGATGCGCACCACCTCGTCATCGACCAGGGCGATGATGTCCTCGTCGAACACCGTCTTCTTGCGGTCGGCCAGGTCCTTGAAGCGCCGGAAGGCGTCGTTCAGCTGGTTGTCGCCCAGCGTGTAGCCGAGCCCGGCCAGCTTGTCGCGGAAGGCGGCGCGGCCGGAATGCTTGCCGAGCACGATGGAGTTGGTCGTCCAGCCGACGCTCTCGGGCGTCATGATCTCGTAGGTGGACTTGTCCTTGAGCACGCCGTCCTGGTGGATGCCGCTCTCATGCGCGAAGGCGTTGCGGCCGACGATCGCCTTGTTCGGCTGCACGTCGAAGCCGGTGATGGTGGCCAGCAGCTTGCTGGTGCGGAGGATGTTCTGGGTGACGATATTGGTGCGGTAGGGCAGCGCGTCATGGCGCGTGCGGAGCGCCATCGCCACCTCCTCCAGGCTGGCATTGCCGGCCCGCTCGCCGATGCCGTTGATCGTGCTCTCGATCTGCCGCGCGCCGGCCTGGATGGCGGCGATGGTATTGGCCACCGCCATGCCGAGGTCGTTGTGGTTGTGCGCCGAGAGGATCACCTGGTCCGCGCCCGGCACCCGCTCGCGCAGCGCCCGGAAGATCGCCGCCATGTCCTCCGGCATGGAGTAGCCGACGGTGTCGGGGATGTTGATGGTGGTCGCGCCCGCCTTAATGGCGGTCTCGACGCAGCGGCAGAGGAAGTCGATGTCGCTGCGGCTGCCATCCTCGGCGCTCCACTCGACATCCTCGGCATGGTTGCGGCCGAGCGTCACGCTGCTGTGGATCAGCTCCAGCACCTCCTCGCGCGACATCCGCAGCTTGACGCGCATGTGCAGGTCGGAGGTGGCGAGGACGATGTGGATGCGGCCCCGCGCGGCGGGCTTCACCGCCTCGGCCGAGCGCAGGATGTCGGCCTGGGCGGCACGGCTCAGGCTGGCCACCACCGGCCCGTCCTTGGCGAAGCGGGTGGCGATGGAATGCACGCTGTCGAAATCGCCCGGCGAGGCGATGGCGAAGCCGGCCTCCATGACGTCGACGCCCAGCTCGGCCAGGGCGTCGGCCATGCGCAGCTTCTCCTCCAGGTTCATGGAGAAGCCGGGCGACTGCTCGCCGTCGCGCAGCGTGGTGTCGAAGAAGATGATGCGGTCGTCGTCCAGCTTGCCGAAGCTGGGATGATGGATGGCCATGGAGAGCGTCCCTCGATAATTCCTGCCGCGATTCTGGGCCCTGGCGGGCGCGGCCGTGACGGTGCCGGTGGGGCGCGCGAAGGCGCCCGGGTCTCCCCTGAGGGGACTTCCCCTGAGCGATGCCGGCCGGTCAGCCGGGCGTCACGCCCAGGGGCGGCTAAGTCGAAGGAGGAGGCCGGCCAGCGGACGCGCACCGAGGACGGCGGTGAGGCCGTGCTGCAGCTCGAAGGCGCGCGGGGTCGGGATCATGGCCGGAACGATAGGCAGAGCCGCGGCGGGATGCAAGCCGCGGCCGCCGGGCGGAGGCGGAAATCGGTTTCGATGAAGCTTTTCTGACGGGCTGCCGGATGACTGGCGGCCCCCCGCCGGGCCCCGCTATCCTGGTGGCGTGCGGCGCCAGGGCGCGCCGCGCCGACAAGGGCCGCCGCAGGCGGTCTCCGTCACAACAGCAAGGTGCCTTGTGCGCCCCCGAACTATCGAGCTCCGCGCGATGCGGAGCGATGTCGAGCGGACCCGCTACCACGCCATCCGCGAAACCTGCATTTTCGAGCTGTATCACCATGCGGACGGGCCCTATCCCTGCCGCTACGACCCCGGACATCCGGATGAGTCCGCGCCGGGGCACCACCCCCTGGTGCTGTGCCTCGATGGCGCGGTGGCGGGCACCATCCGCATCGACATGAAGCCGGATGGCCGCGCCGTGCTGCGCCTGATCGCCATCGCGCCGGAATACCGCGGCGAGGGGCTGGGCGGGGCGCTGCTGGCCGAGGCCGAGGCCTTCGCGCGGCGCGCCGGCGCCACCCGGCTCTGCGTCAACGCGCGGCGGCCGGCGCTCGGCTTCTACAGCCGGTCCGGCTTCCAGCCCGGCCGCTGGGATGGCTGCACCACCTGCCCCGAGGGCGTGCCGCTGGTGAAGCCGCTCGCGGCCAGCCTGGACGGACGGGCCACCACCCGCCGCGCCCCGGCCGCCGCGGTGCGACAGGCCGCGTGACGAAGAGGCCGGGGGCCCAAGGCCCCCGGTTTCAGCTCCCCGCCCTCAGGGGCCTGGCGGATGCACCGCCATCCAGTGCCGGGCGATCTCCTCCCGCGTCGCCACCCAGACATCCTTCTGCGCCACGACGTGGTCCAGGAAACGCTCCAGCGCCGCCGCGCGCGCCGGCCGGCCGACCAGCCGGCAATGCAGCCCGACGCTCATCATCTTCGGCGCCGTCGCCCCCTCCCGCCGCAGGAAGTCGAAGGCATCCGTCAGATGCTGCGTGAAGCCGTCATTGGCCGAGAAGCCGGGCGGCACCGCGAACTTCATGTCGTTGTTGTCGAGCGTGTAGGGGATGATCAGAAGCGGCCGACCGGCGACGGTGACGTAGTAGGGCAGGTCGTCGTCATAGGCATCGCTGTCGTAGAGGAAGCCGCCATGCTCGGCGACGAGCCGGCGCGTGCGCGGGCTGATGCGGCCGGTGTACCAGCCCACGGGCTTCTTCCCGACAAGCGTCTCGATGGTCTCGACGCATCGCGCGATATGCGCGCGCTCCGTCGCCTCATCCACCGCCTGGTAGTTGATCCAGCGCCAGCCATGGCTGGCCACCTCGTGCCCCGCCTCGGCGAAGGCGCGGCCGATCGCGGGGTTCAGCTCCAGCGCGCGGCCGACGCCATAGACGGTCAGCCTCAGCCCGCGCTCGGCGAAGAGCCGCAGCACGCGCCAGACCCCGGCGCGGGCGCCATAATCGAACTGGCTTTCCTTGCCGATGTCGCGGGCGCCCATGACCGGATCGCCGCCCGGCGTCTCGTTCAGATAGATCTCGCCGCCCGGGTCTCCGTTCAGCACGCTGTTCTCGCCGCCCTCCTCGTAGTTCAGCACGAAGGACAGGGCGAGCCGCGCGCCGCCGGGCCAGCGCGGGTCCGGCGGGTTGCGGCCGTAGCCGGTGAAGTCGCGGGGATAGGGGCTGTCGGGTGCGAGGATGGTCATGGCGGCCCCAGCCTGGATCGGCCGGGGCCCGCGGGTCAATCGCTCCCGGTCATGCCGCCACCGGCACCGCCTCGGCCTGGGCCCCGGGCAGCTCGCCATGCACGAGGGACTGGATGAAGGCCAGCTTCGCCACCACCGCCGGCGAGAGCACGAAGGGATAGAGATCCGGCGTGCCCATGCAGCGGTTGAGGCTGTTCACCGCCGCGGTCAGCGGCACCCAGGCCTCCATCAGCGGTTCGATGCGGGTCTCGCGATAGGGGTCGAAATCCACCTCGGCGGTCAGCGTGCCGGACTTGTCGGCATGCGGGTCGATGCCGAGGCCGAAGGCGCGCGCCATCTCCAGGGTGTCGACGATGTGCAGATAGTGCGCCCAGGTTTCGGCGAAGTCCTCCCAGGGATGCGCGGTGGCGTAGGTGGAGACGTAGTTCTCCTGCCAGTCGGCCGGCGGCCCCTCGTTGTAGTGGCGCTGCAGGGCGGCACCGTAATCCTGGCTGTCGTCGCCGAAGACGGCACGGCACTGCTCCAGCCGGCCGCCATCCCGCACCAGCCGATCCCAGAAGTAATGCCCGGATTCATGGCGGAAATGGCCGAGCAGCGTGCGGTAGGGCTCGCCCATCGCCTCGCGCCGGCGCACCCGCTCGGCATCGTCGGCCTCGGCGAGCGCCAGGGTGATGAGGCCGTTGTCATGCCCGGTCATCACATTCGGGCCGCCATCCGGCATATCCGCCAGGAAGTCGAAGACCAGGCCGTTCTGCGGATCGTCGACCCGGTTGGGCAGCGGCAGGTCCAGGCGGATGAAGCCGTAGAAGGCGCGCCGCTTAGCCTCCTCGATCTTCTGCCAGCGCGCCAGGTTCAGCGGATCGGAGATATCGGGGATGGTGCGGTTGTGCCGGCAGGCCAGGCAGAAGCGCTCGGGGGAATCGTCCGGCACCAGCCAGTTGCAGGCATCCTGCGCGGCATTCTCGCAGAAGCGGTGGAGCCTGTCCGGATCGGCCCGCGGCCGCCAGAGCTGGCGGGGGGGTGCCGAGGCCGTCCCCGCCTGCTCGCCGTCGAGGTCGCCCGCCGCCTGCTTGTCAGCCTCCTCCGGCGAGACCTCCTGCGGGATGCCCTCCTCCGGCTCTATCGGGTCCAGCGCCGAGAGGCGGTTCCGCCCGGGCAGATAGCCGAGCGTCGCGCCGCACTTCATGCACTGGGTGTTCTCGAAATAGAGCAGCTGGCCGCAGACTTCACAGTTGAACAGACGCATGGGGGGTCCTCCGGCGCGGGTCCTGGCTGGAACGGCACCATGGGCGGGTGGTTGCGATGCCGCAATCGCGCATCTCCTCCTCGCCGAACGCAAAAGGGGCGCCGAAGCGCCCCTCCCCTGTCCGAACCTGATCGCGGGCTCAGTTCCGCGTCTTGTCGACCAGCGCGCCCTTGGTGATCCAGGGCATCATGCCACGCAGCTTGGTGCCGACCTCCTCGATGGAGTGCTCGGCCAGGCAGCGGCGGGTCGCCTTGAAGGAGGCCTGGTTGACCTTGTTCTCCAGCATCCAGTCGCGGGTGAACTTGCCGGACTGGATATCGTTCAGCACGCGCTTCATCTCCGCCTTGGTCTCGGCGGTGATGATGCGCGGGCCGGTGACGTACTCGCCATACTCCGCGGTGTTGGAGATGGAGTAGTTCATGTTGGCGATGCCGCCCTCATAGATGAGGTCGACGATCAGCTTCACCTCGTGCAGGCACTCGAAATAGGCCATCTCGGGCGCGTAGCCGGCTTCCACCAGCGTCTCGTAGCCCGCCTTGATCAGCTCGACGAGGCCACCGCAGAGGACGACCTGCTCGCCGAACAGGTCGGTCTCGCACTCTTCCTTGAAGGTGGTCTCGATGATGCCGGAGCGGCCGCCGCCGACGGCGGAGGCGTAGGAGAGCGCGATCTCCAGCGCGTTGCCCGAGGGGTTCTGGTGCACGGCGACGAGGCAGGGCACGCCGCCGCCCTTCTGGTACTCGCCGCGCACGGTGTGGCCGGGGCCCTTCGGCGCGATCATGAACACGTCGATATCGGCGCGCGGCTCGATCAGGTTGAAGTGCACGTTCAGGCCATGCGCGAAGGCGAGCGCCGCGCCTTCCTTCATGTTCTCGTGCAGATGGTCGCGGTACAGGTCGCCCTGGCCCTCATCGGGCGTCAGCACCATCACCACATCGGCCCACTTCGCCGCCTCGGCCGGGGAGAGCACCTTGAAGCCGGCGGCCTCGGCCTTCCTCGCGGAGGCGCCGGGGCGCAGGCCGATGACCACCTCGGAGACGCCCGAGTCCCGCATGTTCATGGCATGGGCATGGCCCTGGCTGCCGAAGCCGATGACCGCGACCTTCTTGGCCTTGATCAGGTTCACATCCGCATCGCGGTCGTAGTAGACGCGCATCTCGCGCACTCCCAGTGGGTTGGCTGAAAAGGAAGGTCAGGCCTGCAGCGCGGCGGTGCCCCGGGCGATCGCCACCGCGCCGGTGCGGCTGACCTCCACGAGGCCGAGCGGCCGCATCAGGTTGATGAAGGCATCGAGCTTCTCGCCGCTGCCCGTCATCTCGAAGACGAAGCTCTCGATGGTGGCATCGACGACGCGGGCGCGGAAGGCGTCGGCCAGGCGCAGCGCCTCCTGCCGCGCCGAGCCGGAGCCCGCGACCTTGACGAGCGCCAGCTCGCGGTTGAGATGCGGCCCCTCCAGCGTCAGGTCGGCCACCTTGTGCACCGGCACCAGCCGGTCGAGCTGCGCCTTGATCTGCTCGATCACCATCTCGGTGCCGGAGGTGACGACGGTGATGCGCGACAGGCGGCCCTCGGCATCGACCGGCGCCACGGTCAGGCTGTCGATGTTGTAGCCGCGGCCGGAGAACAGGCCGATGACGCGCGCCAGCACGCCGGCCTCATTCTCCACCAGCACCGCGATGGTCGCGGCCCGGAAGCTGTTGTCGGTGGGATCGGGCATGGTTCGTCCAGTCGGGGATCGGGGGCGCGGGGCGAAAGGGGGGATGGCGGCGCGGCGTCAGACCAGCGCCGTCCCCTCATCCGTGACGCCCGCCCCCGCGGCGATCTGCCCCGGCGCCAGCAGCATCTCGTTGTGCGCGGCACCGGAGGGGATCATCGGGAAGACGTTCTCCTTCTCGTCGACCGCGACATCGACGATCACCGGCCGGTCGATGGCGATCATCTCGCGGATGACGCGGTCGAGGTCGTCCATGCCGGTGGCGCGCAGGCCCACGCCGTGGAAGCTCTCGGCCAGCTTGACGAAATCGGGCAGCGCCTCGCTGTAGCTCTCGGAATAGCGGCCGCCATGCAGCAGCTCCTGCCACTGCCGCACCATGCCCATGTACTGGTTGTTCAGGATGAAGACCTTCACCGGCAGGCGATACTGCGCCAGCGTCGACATCTCCTGGATGTTCATCAGGATCGAGGCCTCGCCGGCGATGTCGATCACCAGCGCATCCGGATGCGCGACCTGCACGCCCATCGCCGCCGGCAGGCCGTAGCCCATGGTGCCGAGCCCGCCCGAGGTCATCCAGCGGTTCGGCTTCTCGAAGCCGAAGTACTGCGCCGCCCACATCTGGTGCTGGCCGACCTCGGTGGTGATGAAGGTCTCGCGCCCGCTCTCCCGCGTCAGCTCGTAGAGCCGCTTCACCGCGTGCTGCGGCTTGATGATCCGGCCTTCCTGCACGTAGCGCAGGCAGTCCCGGCCGCGCCACTGGTCGATCTGCCGCCACCAGCCGGCCAGCGCCCCGCGGTCCTGCGGCGCGCCATCGGCCTCCCAGGCGGCGATCAGCGCGCGCAGCACGGCGGCGGCGTCGCCCACGATCGGCACCTCGACCTTGACGTTCTTGTTGATCGAGGAGGGATCGATATCGGCGTGGATCTTCACAGACCCTGGCGCGAAGGCGTTCAGCCGCCCCGTCACGCGGTCGTCGAAGCGGGCGCCGATGTTGAACATCACGTCGCACCCGTGCATGGCGAGATTCGCCTCGTAGGTGCCGTGCATGCCCAGCATGCCGAGGAACTGCGGGTCGCTGGCGGGATAGCAGCCGAGGCCCATCAGCGTGTTGGTGCAGGGCAGGCCCGCCATGCGGACGAACTTCGTCAGCAGCTCCGAGGCCTCGGGGCCGGCATTGATCACGCCGCCGCCGGCATAGACCACCGGCCGCTTCGCCCCCTTCAGCAGCGCCACCGCCTTGCGGATCTGCGCCACGTCGGGCTCGAACTGCGGGCGGTAGGAGCGGTGCTCGGTGGTGGGCGGCGGGGTGTAGCGGCCCTTGCCGATCAGGATGTCCTTCGGCAGGTCGATCACCACCGGGCCGGGGCGGCCGGAGCGCGCCACGTAGAAGGCCTCGTGCACCGTGCTGGCCAGCTTGTCCATCTGCTTGACCAGATAGTTGTGCTTGGTCGCGGGCCGGGTGATGCCGGTGGTGTCGGCCTCCTGGAAGGCGTCGTTGCCGATCAGGTGCGTCGGCACCTGACCGGTGAGGCAGACGATCGGGATGCTGTCCAGCAGCGCGTCCACCAGCCCGGTCACGGCATTGGTGGCGCCGGGGCCGGAGGTGACGAGCACGCAGCCCACCTTGCCGGTGGAGCGGGCATAGCCCTCGGCCGCGTGCACCGCCGCCTGCTCGTGCCGCACCAGGATGTGGCGGATGGCGTTCTGGTTGAAGATCGCGTCATAGATCGGCAGCACGGCGCCGCCCGGATAGCCGAAGATGACCTCTACGCCCTGATCCTTCAGCGCGCGGAGGACGATCTCGGCACCCGTCATCGACTGGGCCTCGGATCCGGCGGGAAGGGTGGCGGAGGACATGATGGGTACTGGCTTTCCTTGGTTCGGCCCGGCGGCAGCCGTGCCGGGGGCCCCGATCTAAGCCCCCTGCCCCGTCGCGTCAACGCGTCGTCGAACAAACGAGAAAATTTCCTCACTTTCTCTTTCCGAAAATTGCTCAATATCCGTCACTCGCGCATGGATCGTATGCGTTTCGCTGGGGTCGGCCAGCGCCTGATGGCGGAACCAGGTGGCCTGCCGCTTGGTGTACTGGCCGATGGCGAGGCAGGCGCGCCGCCCCGCCTCCTCCAGCCCGGCCTCCCCACGCAGCACGGCCGAGAGTTCCGGCACGCCATGTGCCCGCATGGCCGGCAGGGCGGGATCGAGCCGCCGCGCGAGCAGGGCGCGCACCTCCTCCATCGCCCCCGCCGCCAGCATCGCCTGCCAGCGTCGCCCGATCGCCGCGCGCAGCGCGTCGCGCGGCGGGTCGAGCCGCAGGGCGGCGAAGCGCCAGGATGCGGCGTCCCCGGCCAGCCCCTCCCCGGC